>CAZZWG010000069.1:0-5314 GCA_964657685.1 Verrucomicrobia bacterium Tous-C9LFEB
GCCGGCGTCGACTTCCTCTACGAGCCTCAGGTCGGTGGCTACTTCGAAAACAATCCCACCCCCGAGTTCGACTTCTTCGACACCGCAGCCAACCTGCTTAACAAATCCCTCTACCCCAACGGCTTCGCCTCCCCCGGCGTCATCCAGAGCTCCACCGGCACCTCAGGCGACCCCACCTTCGATCTCTCCCCCAAAATGATCGGCGTCTACCTCCAGGACGACTGGCGCCTCAGCCGCCGTTTTCTGCTCAACGTCGGCCTCCGCTACGACCGTGACATCGACACCTACGGCATCGCCAAGCAGGCCAACGCCAGGACGCACCAGGAACTCGTCGCCGCCTTCGCCGCCACCCCCACCGCGCTCCCCTCCAGCCGCATCAATGAAATGGGCGCCGGCTATACACCCAACCTCGCTTACATCGGAGGTTCCTACACAGGCCTCCCCAGCAACGACAACCTCGATATCAGCCCCAGGATCGGTTTCTCCTACGACGTCACCGGAAACCAGCGTCTGGTCCTTCGCGGGGGCTATGGTCTGTACTTCGGCCAGACCTTTGAAAATATCCCGCTGTTTATGATTCAGCAGGCCAACAACCTCGTCTTCGCCAACACCTTCTCCATCTCCTGCGCGGGTCCAACGGACACCGGCTGCACCCAGTTCGTCCCCGGCACCACCATCCCCCTCAGCAAATATCGCTACGGCGTCGATCCGGCCCCGGTGATCCCGCCGGCCAGCTTCAATCTCGCCACGGGTTCCACCGGCCGCCTCATGAGCCCCAACTTCCGCAACCCCTATACCCAGCAAATCAACTTCGGCCTGCAGTACGCCCTCAACACGCATTCGGTTTTCGAGGCCGAATACGTCCAGGCCCGCGGCCTCCATGAAGACAAAACCGTCAACATCAACCCACTTCAGTACTTCAATGGCGGGACGCGGCCCCTTTCCGCAGCCTTCGCCGCCGCCGGCGTCCCGGTCCTCGGTCGCTTCGGCGAAGAAGAATCCATCGGCCGCTCCTATTACGACGCTCTCAACCTGAGCTACCGCGCCAACGTCAACAAGCACGTCAGCGCCACCGTCAACTACACCTGGGGCTCGGCCTTCGCCTTCGAAGGAAACCCCGCCGCATTCCGCAACACCGCCACCAACCCCTTCCTCGGCCAGTTCCGCCGCGCTGACTTCGGCTTCGCGCCCAATGACGAAAAACACCACGTCACCGCCGCCGGCACCTTCACCCTCCCTTTCCGTATCGAAGTCTCGCCCATCCTCCAGGCCGGCACCGCCCGTCCCGTCTACGGCGGCAACGGCGATGTCGTCGAATCCACCTCTGACCTTTGGGGCGTAGGCTCCGGCCGCAGCAACCCCCACCCTGCCGTCTTTGCCGGACAGAAGAAAACCATCGCCAATTTCGTCGCCTTCTACCAGGCAGCCAAGGCCAGCGGCAGCGTTGGTACCTTCTACAAGAACTGCCTCGCCACCGGCTCCTGCTATGAAGCCAGCTTCGACCAGGTCCGCGGCCTCCCCTTCATCCAGCTAGACGCCCGCGTCGGCAAAACCATCGCCATCAAAGACCGATACAACGTCACCCTCTTCTTCCAGGCCTTCAATCTCACCAACCGCGCCAACTACGGCGGCAACTACAACGGCAACATCTCTTCCTACGCCGCCGGAAGCACCACCCTCACCCCCCTCGGCTTCGTCAACCCCAGCAGCACCATCATTCCCAGAGCCTTCACCGGCGAGTTCGGCGGCCGCTTCTCCTTCTAACCACCCACTCCACCACCACTCGAAACAGCCCCGGGCGCCCCATCGTCGCGACAGCTTCATCGTCGCTAAGGTGGGTTCCCACCCATGGCCGGATACCCCATCTTCGCGACAGCTTCATCGTCGCTAAGGTGGGTGCAAATGGACCGGTAAACCTGCCGTGAAGACATCATGTTTCTAAGTGGAGAAAGGGTCAGACCGGCAGAACCTAAGGGACCCGCATAGGGTCCGTGCGACAAACAAAAGTTGTATTGCCGCCCAGGTGCGCATTACCTAAGTTTATCCCCAGAAGCATTCCTTAGGCCGATCCTGGACCTTACATCTGAGATTTTAAGGATAGAGCAGCATGTCATTCGGGTCCCGCTCGTACCTGCCATCACTAGAAGGAATCCGCGCACTGGCCTTTCTGCTGGTCTTCGCGGTTCACCTCAGCGGACCAACTTGGACCCTCAACGACAGAACGCCTTGGGCCTGGCCATGGTTGCTGGCCTGCCAGCTATCCTTCTGCGCGGTCCCCATCTTCTTCGCGCTGTCTGGGTATCTCATCACCAGGCTGCTGCTCGGGTCCCTTGAGAAAGAAGGGTATTTTCGAGTCTTCTACCTTCGCCGCGCCCTTCGCGTTCTTCCGCTTTACTACCTCACTCTTCTCGCAGTCTTCGTGACAGGGTGGACAATGAACACACACTTTCTTTGGCGGCACGCGCTGCTCTTCACCTATCTATTCAACTTCTGGCCTCACGATGGCTACTACAACCTGAATCCCATCCTGCATGTCGGTCATTTCTGGTCGCTGGCGGTTGAGGAGCAGTTCTATCTTGTCTGGCCCGTTGTGGTGTGGCGCGTACGCGACAGGCGAAAGTTACTCCTGCTGTGCTTCGCGGCCATAGCAGCTTCCTTTCTGGGCCGCCTCACCTGGCCTGCGCTCCACATCGCATCCGCGGAATTCGTCTACCAGAACACGCTTTATCGCTGCGACGCTATCATGCTTGGCTGCGCTCTCTGCCTTTACGAGAGCAAGGCGGGCAACCTGCGCCGTCTCGCAAAACCCTGCACTGCGGCCCTGGCGCTCTGCTCGGCTGTGATAGTTGCGCGCGCCCTTGCCGTCGGCCAGGCTATGCCCTTCGACGCCTTCGGGGTGATGGCGGTCATGCCCATGCTGTCCGTCATGGGCGCATCCGTCGTCGTTCTTACCCTCACCCCGGGGACCTGGCTCGAGCGTGCCAGCACGTGGCGATGGGCGGTCCACTTAGGAAAACGCAGTTATGCCCTCTACGTCTTTCACCAACTGATTGTCCCCGTCTTTCTTACCCGCACCATACCGCACCTGACAGCTTTGCTGAGTAGAGGGTTTGGGCGGATTACGGGAATGACACTCGCGCTTCTTGTGACCTGTCTCGCCGCTGAAATCTCGTACCGCTGCGTGGAGGTACCTGCGATGAGGCTCAAAAAGCACCTTTGCTACGGTCCGGCGCGCGCGGCTGTCAGTGTTGCGCCTTCGACTGTCACGGCAAATCACGTCCTGCTCGCTCAAAATTAGAACCACCTCCACCGGCCCAAGGATCACAATGTTCAACATAGGGAAACACCTGCCTTCGCAGTACCGCCTGGAGCAGTGGGGTCTCATCGCCATTCTCGCGGCCTATATGGTTTGGATTCTGAGCCTGCCGTGCTTTCCCTCAACGGACGGCCCGGTGCACATGTATTACGTGCACATTCTGGGTGCCCTGCTCTCGCATGCGGATACACCCTATCGTCACTACTTTCACATCAGGCACATCCTGCCGCCCTACTCGCTCTACTACTATCTCCTGCTGCTCCTTTCCCGGGCTGTACCTATCCTTGTTGCGGATCGCATAGTGATCTGCATCTATATGCTTTCCTTTGTTTTCGGCTTCCGTTTTCTCGCGCGCGCGATTGGTCCGCGCGCGGACCTTGCGACCCTGCTGGCAACCTTGTTACTTCTCAACTGGCCTCTCGGTATGGGCTTTCTTAGCTTCTGCCTTTCCTTGTCACTCGCGCTCTGGGCCGTAGGTCTCTGGTTACGTTTGGCGGAGAGCCGAGGTTACGCCCTCCGAATCGGTTTCGTGCTACTCTCCACCGTCACAATGCTGACACACCCCGTACCCTTATTGCTGATCCTGGTGGCCACCGGCGCCCTGTTCGCGGCTTCCGTCCTCCGCATGCGCTGGCTGCACGACAGCTTCTCGTGGCCCGTACACGCAAAATCCAACTCGCTCACCTGGTTCGCCGCCTCGCTGAATCTCCTCTACGTGCGCAAGTTCGCTACGGCACACCCTTTGCACCAGGGTGGCTGTCCGGCGGGACTCCACGCCTTGATGAAGGACCTCCTCTACCGCTCCGGCTTCTATGCGCGCGAGCACGCCCTTTCTTTTCTTTATGGCAGGGGGGCTGACCTCCTGACCTATCGCGCCGGTCTGCTGCTTCTCCTTCTGGTACCAATCCTTGCGGGGGGATGGCAGACACGGCAAAGCCTGCGCGGACGCGTATGGCGGCCCGCTGATACGTTCTTCTTCCTGGGCGCGTTGCTAGGTGTGCTGATCCCCGGGATTCCTTCCCGTCTGAACGACTGCTTCTACTTCGCGGATCGATTGCTCATCTGCGTGTGGATTGCATTTCTGCTGGCCTTCAGCGGGTGGTCCGGTTGGTTGGGCGAAGATCGTCTGAGGGAGACGAGCAGGAAAACGGGACATCTGCGAAGCAGCATCTCGGCGTCCCTTCCCAAACTGGTCACCCCGGCATTCGCTGTTGCTGTCCTGTTGTTTACAGCCGCCCTGCTGCATGGAGCTGAAAGGCTGCTTCGTCCCGCCGCAGAGGCCGTCGCCGCCCTGGAGAAAGTCAAAGGCGTTCCGGTCAACGGTCTGGGCTTTGTCATGGAAGACGCCCGAACACCGGACGGCTCTCAACACGAAAACATCTCCTGGAACCCCCATTACTGGGCGCTCGTTCACATCTTTCGCAGCAACAATGCCATTCTGGCAAACGCTCCGTGGATGGAGGAGTCCATCATCCCCGTAGCTCCGTCGAAACCGCTTCCGGAGGTCTCAATTACCGCCTTGCAGCAACCCGTCCCATCTTTCCTCCAAAGGGACCTGCTGCGCTCCCCGGATGACTTCGATCGCACGTTTTCCTCGATCCAGTTCTTCGTCTCCAATAGCTTTGATCGTCCCTCCAGAAGCACCGAGCCTCTCGTGAGTCGAAACGCACGCTCCGTCAAGGATTGGCGTTGCCTCGCTCACGGTTGGTACAGCTTCTGCTACGCGCCCCAGAAACAGTCGCCGCTGTTAAAGGTCGAGCAAAGTCGTCCGGCTTGTGAAACGGAGCCCGGACCCAAAGGAGCGATGGGGTGTGCAGAAAACCTGTGATCATCGGTTGGCCGCGTGGCCCCTCCCGGCCTCTGCCACGAAGGATCACTACAATTGTCGCTGCAGGTGATGGGGCCTCCCTCGTTGCCGCGGGACGGAGAGAAGCGCCGAGGAGCAACAGAATCTCCTCCCGGATGCATCCCGCAAGCCCTTACCCCGCACCCACCAAC
>CAZZWG010000069.1:5324-8264 GCA_964657685.1 Verrucomicrobia bacterium Tous-C9LFEB
AGGACCTGTACCTTCTGCGGCTTCAGCCGCCGGGTAAGGTCGCCAGACCTTGCGCTTCCCCAGCATCGATTCTCTCCACACCACGCCACACACTAACTGCCCTCCGCCACGCAACACCCGAATCCCTCATCACTAAAACCCAAAACAAACCGCTCCCCCACCTGCGTACAATTACCCCCGATGCCGCTAAACTGGACTTACCTGAAAACACAACTGAAAGCAGCCTCTACCCGGAAAAACCGCCGGCAACAATCCGCCATCTCCGCAAGTACCCCCCTAAGTCCAATCTCGAACGTACTTTACAAAAAAGTACCCCAAGGGATAGGTACCCTCCTCCTCGCCCTTCTCCTCGCACCGATAACCCAGGCCCAGACACCCCAACTCGATCCCACCCTCGCCATCACCACCCTCCCCCTCTACCCCGCGGGAGTCCCCAACGCCAAACGCACCACCCCCGCCGACACCCCAACCCTAACCCTCTTCCGCCCCATCCACCCCAACGGAACAGCCGTCATCGTGGACCCCGGCGGCGCCTACCTTAACCTCGCCTCCAACCACGAAGGCCGCCAGGAAGCCGATCGCCTCGCCGAAGCCGGCGTCACCGCCTTCGTCCTCAAGTACCGCCTCGGCCCCACCTACCTCTACCCCGTCCCCCTCGACGACGCCCGCCGCGCCGTCCGCCTCGTCCGCTCCCTCGCCTCCACCTACGGCTACTCCCCGGACCGCATCGGCATGATGGGCTTCAGCGCCGGAGGCCACCTCGCCGCCACCGCCGCCACCCTCTCCACACGCACCGGCCAAGACTCCAACGACTCGGTAGACAAACAGCCCTCAACCCTGAACTTCCTCATCCTCATCTATCCCTGGCTCAACGCCATGCAGCCCCCCATCCCCAACCCCTACCAACCCGGTAAGGACTACATCAACTACTGCTCCGTCACCAAGGGCCTCACGCAAGCCGACTGCGCCCGCCTCGACCCCCAATACTCCCCCACCGCCCACGTCTCCTCAACCACCCCACCCACCTTCCTCGCCGCCGCCACCGACGACAACGTCGTCCCCATCACCGCCTCCGTCGACTTCTTCACCGCCATGCACAAAGCCGGCGCCGACGCCGAACTCCACATCTTTGCTCACGGCGGACACGGCTTCGGCACCGGCGTCGACAACCTGGCCCAGCCCGAACTGGGCGTCTGGCAGGACCTCCTCCTCACCTGGCTCCGCGCCCACAATCTCCTCACCCCACCCGCGCGCTAACTCGCTGTTTACATGTCACCAAAATCGCCCGCCTACACTGGAGAGGTGTCCGATCTCATCGCCATCCCTCCCGGCAACTTCCGCGCCTACCTCTTCGACCTGGACGGCACCGTCGCCGACTCCATGCCGCTCCATCTCTCCTCCTGGCAGCAAGCCACCCGCGAGTTCAACGCTGACTTCCCCGAAGACCTCTTCTGGCAGTGGGGCGGCATCCCCCTCCCGCGCACCGTCGAAATGCTCAACGAACGCTTCGGCTACACCATGGATCCCAAGACCGTCATCGACCGCAAAGAGCAGCTCTACCTCACCATGCTCGATCCCGCGCTCGACAGGATCCACCCCATCGCCAACGTCGCCGCCCACGTCGCCAAACAGCGCGGCCATCTCCCCATGGCCATCGTCTCCGGTTCTCCCCGCCTCACCGTCGAACGCACCTTGGCCGCCCTCGGCATGGCCGATGACTTCCAGGCCATCGTCGCCGGCGAAGACTACACCCACGGCAAACCCCACCCAGAACCCTTCCTCAACGCCGCCCGCCTCCTGAACGTCCCCCCTGAAGACTGCCTCGTCTTCGAAGACGCCGATGCCGGTATTCAGTCCGCCCAGGCCGCCGGCATGCAATGGGTCCGCGTCCCCGCCCACCCCTCCTCCGTTCCAAGAGGGCCAGAAAACCTCAAGTAACACCTGAACCCGCTGTTAACTCCTGTGGTTCACTCCCGCCACCGCATCGCCTGCCCCTTACCGCGCGTCCAATCGCTGTGATCGCGCCCACGCTGCTTCACGGCCTTTTCCCCCTGGCCGCCGCAGCCATTCTGCTCTACCTCGGGCTGCGGTTCTGGAGGCACATGGCCATCGCAAGCTCTCGCAAAGAACCCATCCCCGCACCCACCCACGACATCTTCGCGCCAGAATCCGGCTGGGAAGCCGGCCAGCGCGAAACCGCCGTCTTCGCCGGAGGCTGCTTCTGGGGCGTTCAGTCCGTCTTCCAGCGCGTCAAGGGCGTACAGGAAACCTACGTCGGCTACACTGGCGGCTCCCCCGATACCGCCGACTACCGCTCGGTCAGCAACTTCGATACCGGCCACGCGGAAGCCATTGAAATCATCTACAACCCCGCTGAAGTCAGCTACGGCACTCTCCTCCGCATTTTCTTCTCCGTCGTCCACGACCCCACGCAGAAAAACCGCCAGGGCGCCGACGTCGGCACACAATACCGCTCCGGCATCTTTTACACCTCGGATGCGCAGCGCGACACTGCCCAGGCTTACATCCAGCAGCTGGACGCGGCAGGCATCTTCCCCCGCCCCATCGTCACGGACGTCACCCCCCTCACCCAGTTCTTCCGCGGCGAAGACTATCACCAGGACTACGCCCTCAAAAACCCCCACAATCCCTACATACAGGTCTGCGACATTCCCAAAATCGCCTCCCTCGGCCAGCAATTCCCGGAACTCTTCCAGGAGTACACCCTGGCGCGCCGTTAACTCTGACCCCGATCCCCTCGCACACCGAAGGGGTCAGCAGTTCTTCAACCGCGAGGGGCGAGCCTCAAACAGGAAGGGCGGGTCACCAGACCCGTCGTAATCCCCAGCCTGGATGCGGCTTCAGCGCCGAATTCAGCTTGCGGAACCCAAGCCCTCACCCATCTGTCCGCCCCTCTGCCCCAAATCCGCCACGTTCAAA
>CAZZWG010000069.1:8364-13182 GCA_964657685.1 Verrucomicrobia bacterium Tous-C9LFEB
ACCCAAGCCCTCACCCATCTGTCCGCCCCTCTGCCCCAAATCCGCCACGTTCAAACCTCACCCCAGGGCCATCCACCCCCACCCACCCCGCGTCCAACTACTATCTACTCGCCACGCCGGGCATCGCCGACCCGCAGGATGGATTCACCGTTGCCGAAAACCCGCCTCCCGCTCCCTGTCACCCCCATCCTCTTCGCCGCCTCGCTCCTGGCCTCCTGCCTTCCAGCCTGCGCGCAGTCGGGTACCGCCAGCCCCATCGTCACCGGCCAGCAGGCAGCCCAGGACGTGAGTGGTAAAGCACAACAGACTGCCGGCCAGCAAACCGGCGTGGGCACAAAAGACTCACCGCAGAGCAAGCAGCAAAACGGCAAAGACTCGACTTCCTCCTCCAAACCTGCGGGTGCCGCTGAGGAAAATGCCGCCTCCACCACAAAACTCCGTCTTACCCCCACTGATCCCTCGGTAGCGCCCACCGATCTGCCCAAGACTCGCCCCGTCATCGGCCTTGCCCTTGGCGGCGGCGCGGCCATCGCCCTCTCCGAAATCGGCACCCTCCAGTGGCTCGAAGAGCACCACATCCCCGTCGATGTCATCGCCGGCACCTCCATGGGCTCCATCCTTTCCGCGCTCTACTCCACCGGCCACACCCCCGAGCAGATGCGTCACGTCCTCACCGGCGAGGAGGTCACCCGCGTCTTTCGCCTCAGCGCCAACTACGCTGCACTCGACTACCGCCGCCGCGAAGAAGACCGCGACCTTCCCAACGGTGTAGGCATCGGCCTGAAACACGGTGTCTCCCTGCGTAACAGCCTGCTCACCGACACCGGCCTCAACGCCCTTCTCGACAAGGAATTTCTTAACTACAACGACCAGACCGACTTCAACAATCTCCCTATCCCCTTCCGCTGCCAGGCCACCGATCTCACCGACGCCCGCACCGTCACCTTCGCCCGCGGCTCCCTCCCCGATGCCGTCCGCGCCTCCGCCTCCATCCCCGGCGTCTTTCGCCCCTTCGAGCTCTCCGGTCACGAGTACGTCGACGGCGCCATCCTCGAAAATCTCCCCACCCCTGATGTCAAAGCCATGCACGCCGACGTCATCATCGCCGTCTCCCTCCCCCTCGAGCCCGTCGGCAAAGGGGACCTCGACTCCATTCTCGGCGTCCTGCAGCGCGCCTTCGCCGTCGGCATTGAAGCCAACGAGGTCCAGCAACGCAAACTCGCCAACATCCTTATCGTTCCCGAGGTCAAGGGCTTCACGGCCAATGACTACCTGAAAACCGACATGCTCGCCCAGCGCGGCTATGACGCCGCCGAGATCCACAAAGCCGAGCTCCTCCAGTACGCCCTCAACGACACTGACTGGGCCGCCTACCTCTCCCATCGCCGCTCCAAGGAACGTCCTCCCGCCGGTACCGTCCTCCAGGTGAAAGTCAAAGCTCCTGACCCGGACCTCAAAGACTTCGTCCAGCATCTTTTTCAGCCCGTTCTCAACAAGCCCGTCGATACCGGCCAGGTAGAAACGCTTCTGGCCAAGATTCGCGCGGATGGCCGCTATGACGCCGATTACACCGTAGGCTATGACGGCCCCGACTCAAATCGTCCCATCCTCCTCGTTTCCGTTGACGATAAGAAAACCGGTCCACCCTTCCTCGATCTCGGGGCTAACATTGCCGCACAGACAGCCGGCATCACCCGAGCCACCCTTTCGACTGTCCTGCTTTGGCAGGATCTGGGCAGCTACGGCTCCGACTTCCGGGCCAATATCGACGTAGGCTTCGACACCCGCGTCGCCGGCGAATACTACTGGAAACCAAGCCCCTATTCCGGCTTCTTCGCCGCGCCCCGGGCCAACCTCACCCGTCAGCCTTTCTACATCTACCAGGGAAACTATCGCACCTCCGAGCGCCAGAGCCAGTTCTACGGTCCAGCGCTTGACCTCGGCTGGACGGACGGCCGCTACCAGGAAATCCGCGGCGGCTGGTCGTTCCAGCGCGTCTCCTGGTTCAAAACTACCGGCACCGATACCCTCCCCGACTACTTCGGTAACAGCCAGACTGCGCGCATCCGCTACATCTTCGACAACCAGAACCGCGCGCTGATTCCACGCTACGGCATCCGCTCCGCCACCAGCATCGGCTATCTCTTCGATACGACCGGCAACCCCACCGCGCCGCAAATCCAATCCAACTTCGCCTTCGCTCATGAGATCGGGCATGGCTCGAAGAAGATCAGCTCAGACGTCTTCCTGTTCAACGCCGAAGGCGGCACCATGTTCGACCGTGATGTCGCCCAACCCTTCCGCTTCACCCTCGGCGGCCCATTGCGCGTGAGCGCCCTTGCCATCGATCAACTCCGCGGCACCGATTACTTCCTGATCACGCCTGGCTACCTTCACCGCCTCGCCACCTTGCCTGCCCCGCTCGGGCAAAGCATCTACTTCGGCGCAACCTACGAAGCCGGCCAGATGCACGCGCCCGGCCAGCAAACCACCACCCGCCAGGACATCTACTTCGGTCTGATTGCCGAAACTCCCCTGGGTGTTCTCACCATCGCACCCTCCATCGGCGACGGCGGCCAGCATAAGCTCAACTTCACTCTGGGTCGGTTCTTCTCCATTCCCGGTTCCCTCCGCTAACCCCACCAGACACCCGGTCACACATTCCCTGGCTCTGAGAGCAAGAGGCGGTGGAGTCCAGCTACCCAAAAGAAAAGACCCCAGCCGAAGCCGGGGTCTCTCTGAAGAAGCAACGCTTACGAGCGAACGAAGCGCCGCCGCATCGTCCCAGCCACACCCAGAAGGCCGGTGCCCAGCAGAGCAATCGATGCGGGCTCGGGAGTCACAGACGACGAAGTAGCCGGCGCAAACTGCAGGTTCACAACAGCCGTTTGGAGGTCGGTCGCAGTAAGACCTGCAAAGTTCACGAATACCTCATTGGAGGTGAACGTCACGACAGGATCGAGGGCTGATCCCGTGCTCAACGAGGCCCCGGTAACCACAGGAGCGTTTGCACTGGTGTCCGTGAACTCGATACCGTTGAACCCGTTGCCGCTCAGGAATGTGTAAGGGGTAGCCGAAATATCCTGAATTTGGATCTGTGTGGGAAAGAGCGTGATGCCGATCTCCCCAAAGAAATTTGTCTGGCTCCCGGTGCTGGACACCGTCACGGGCCCGGTAGTCGCATAGGTCGTCGTTGCAGTTGGGTAAGCATAGACAAGACTGATCGAATCGTTGGTCCAGTCGTTCGTGACACTGTCAGCACGAGCGGCGACAGGGAGTGCAAGCAGGCCGGTAGCAACAGCAAGAAGCGAAAAACGCATGGGGGTCTCCTAAAGACGTGCAGACGAAGATTACTACAACTTAGGAGCTATGACGCTTGTAATGTGACCTGGCGCACAAGAACTTTAGTAACTACTCTCCGCGCGTGATGTGGTTCGAGGTCCGTCGAGACACCCTCGAAAGATCGGCATTCAAGGCTAGCGGCCTGTTTCCAAACGCTGCGCCAGCCTCTCTGGTAACCCGGCGCCGCGAATGGCATCCTGCGCGCCTGCAACGTCATAGGTCACTCGCCGGAACGTCACTGTCGCGTTCTCGCTGCAATACACCGCAAACGCCGCCCGCGCATCCCGGTCACGCGGCTGCCCTACACTTCCCGGATTCACAAGGAGACGTGTGCCTTCCTCGATCCGCAGCGGGAAGGCCCCGCTTTCATCCAGGGAGGGGTGCAATTCCTCCCAATCCGCATCATGCTGCAGGAAGGCCCCCTGCACATGGGTGTGCCCGAAGAACGTCAGGGCCGTCCCCATCCGCTGCAATGGCACCCACGCATCACGCATCGACAGGATGTAATGATCTTCGTCGAGCGGTGATCCGTGCGCGCAGGACACCTCTCCCCCTACCCGCACCGGCCCCATGGGGATCTCCTTCAACCACGTCAGGTTCTCTGCCGACAACGCCGCTTGCGTCCACAGCGCCGCCTCGGCCGCCACAGGATTGAAGCCGTGTGCGCTTGTCAGCCCGGCACACACCCGGTCATGATTTCCCCGCACATTCACCCCGGCCCGCGCCCGCAGCAGGGCAATCACCTCGTTCGGATTGCCCCCGTACCCCACGGCATCTCCGAGATTCCACACAGCATCCACCGCGCCGGCCGCTGCCAGCACAGCCTCCAGCGCCTGCAGATTGCCGTGAATATCCGAAAGCACAAGAGCACGCATGCGACGAGGGCAAGTCTACTCCTGAGGAAGTGCCTGGTGCTTACCACATCTCCTATCGCTGACTCACCTTCAACGGCTCATCCCGCGGCGTACGCATCGTCGGCGCCGCCGCCAGCAGGCCCTGCGTGTAGGGATGCCGGGGCCGTGTCAGGATCTGCTGCGCCTCGCCTACCTCCACAATCTCTCCTCCCCGCATCACGGCGATCCTGTCCGCAATCTGCCCCACCACGGCGAGATCATGCGAGATAAACAGCATCGCCAGCCCGTACTCCGCTCGTAACTTCCGCAAGAGCGCCAGAATCTGCGCCTGCACTGTCACATCCAGCGCGGTCGTCGGCTCATCCGCAATCACCAGCCCCGGCCGGTTGACCAACGCCATCGCAATCACGATTCGCTGCCGCTGCCCTCCCGAAAACTGGTGCGGATAGTCCCCCAGCCGGCGCTCCGGCTCCGGTAAACCCACTGCCCGCAGCACCTCCAGCACCCGCGCCCGCACCCCCGCCCGGGGTGTCCGCGGCGCATGCGCCCACACCGCTTCCCCCACTTGCCGCCCCACCGCCATCACCGGATTCAACGCCGTCATCGGCTCCTGAAACACCAT
>CAZZWG010000069.1:13282-14480 GCA_964657685.1 Verrucomicrobia bacterium Tous-C9LFEB
GACCCCGACTCCCCCACCAACCCCAGCGTCTCCCCCGGCCCTACCGCAAAGGAGATTCTCTTCACCACCTCCCGCCCGCCAAACCGCACCCGCAACCCACGCACCTCGAGAAGCGGCATCACCCCTGCATGACTCATACCGCTTTGAGCATAGCGAAAACGCCAATCACCCCTATGCGAAACTCAAAGCCGGGCCTGCAACGCATCCCATCGACCCATCGCAAGGAGCCCCCTCATGAGCCTTCTCTCTCCCCGGATATCCCGCCGCGACTTCGTCCGCTCCACCTCCGCCTTCGCCGCCTCCGTCGCGCTCGCCCCCACGTTCCTCCGCGCCCAGGGCTTCGCCAACATCGTCTCCAGCTACCGCGACCTCGGCGCAAAAACTCCCGTCAAGGTCACCCCCCTTGCCCCCAACCTCTACCTCCTCCAGGGCGTCGGCGGCAACATGGCCGCATACGCCCGCAAGGGCACCCTCCTCGTCGACACCTCCGTCGTCACCGCCGCCCCCCACATCGCCGAGGCCCTCAACTCCGTTGGAGCCCCGCCCACGACCATCGTCATCAACACCCACTGGCACTTCGACCACACCGACGGCAACGCCCCCCTCCACGCCGCCGGCGCACACGAGATCCTCGCCCACGACAACACCCTCAAACGCCTTGCCGCCCCGCAATATATGGAAGCCATGGACGTCCACTTTGACGCCGTCCCCCCCGAAGCCCGCCCCACCAGAACCTTCGCCGACACCTTCACCCTCAACGAAGACGTCATTATCCAGCACTTCGACCCCGCCCACACCGACTCCGACATCTACGTCTGGTTCCCCGCCAGCAACGTCCTCCACGTCGCCGACATCTGGTTCAACGGCTTCTACCCGCTCATCGACTACTCCAGCGGTGGCCGCCTCGCCGGCATGGTCGCCGCCTGTGACACCGCCCTCAAGCTCGCCAAACCAGACACCAAAATCATCCCTGGCCACGGCCCGCTCGGCACGCGCGCCCAGCTTCAGACCTATCGCGACATGCTAGCCGCGGTCCACGACCGCGTAGCCCAACTCAAGTCCGCAGGGAAATCCGAAGCCGAAGTGAAAGCCGCCAAGCCCACCGCCCCCTTCGACGCCGTCTGGAGCCACGGCATGCTCACTCCCGATAACTTCGCCGCCATCGCCTACCGCGCCAGTTAAGCAACCGTGGCTTGGG
>CAZZWG010000070.1:0-2535 GCA_964657685.1 Verrucomicrobia bacterium Tous-C9LFEB
GAGAAGAGGGTGAAGTCTCCGTTTGCGCCGGCATACACTCGCACGGATTGGATGGGTTGCGCCTCATGCGCGCTGAGCACCTGTGTACCAAGGGGCACAATGGAGCCGGCGCGAACGAACAACGGCAGGGTATCGATCGGCGCGGACGCGGTAATTGTCTGACCACCTTTCAGGCGCTCATTGGTCCAGTAGTTGTACCAGTCGGAGCCCGCAGGCAAATAGACTTTGCGGCTGGTGGCTCCTTGTTCCGTGACCGGGGCCACCAGGAAAGCGGGGCCAAACATGTACTCATCCGGGATGCCCGTCACGTTTGGATCGTTGGGGAAGTCCATGAAGAGCGCTCGCGTGAAAGGTGCCCCTGTGTCGTAGCTTTTGTACGCAAGCGAATAGGTGTAGGGAAGCAACTGGTAGCGCAGGCGAAGGTACCTGGACAGGATGGCTTCGGCTTGCTTGCCATAGGACCAGACCTCGTTGTGATCGCGCTCGCCGTGAGCACGCATGATGGGTTGGAAGGCTCCCCACTCAAACCAGCGAACGAAAAGCTCCGGGTAATCCTCGTAGCTGTCCACGGTGGAACGTGCATCGGGTGCGGTGATCAATGGCGGATGGGCTGAATGGTAGTCCGGGTAGATGTTCGGTGAGAAGAAGCCGGCGATGTCGGTGTCCCAGTACGGCATGCCGGTGGCGGTGAAGTTCAGGCCGGCCGGAACTGAGCGTTTGAGCATGTCCCAGGTTGCGGTGATGTCGCTGGACCAGAATACGGTGCCGTTGCGCTGGGCTCCGAGGTACGCCGCGCGAGCGAGGATCATGACACGCCGACTGTCACCGAAGTCTCGACGGAAGCCCTCATAGACAGAGGACGTGTGAAACAACGGATAGACGTTGTAGAAGCGGGTGCCTGACCCGATGGAGAAGAAGTCTTTCGCCGGGTCGATGTCCGGTTCCGTTTCGTCAAGCCAGATGTAGTCAAAGCCGTAGGGCTTGATGTAACGATCCCGGATGGATTCCCACCACCACCTGGCGGCTTCCGGGTTCGTGGTGTCGATGTTTGGTCCGATGACGCTTTTGTAGCCGCCCGGGTCCGGTTTACCTGTGGCGTCGTGGATGAGCCAGCCTTTGTCGAGCAGCATGTTGTAGAACTGGGTTCCGGGCGCGAAGTGCGGCCACACGCTCAGCAGGGAATCGACGCCCATGGAGTGAAGCTGCCTGTTCATCCCGGCTGGATCGGGCCAGCGAGCCGGATCGAGGTCAAGCTCGCCCTGCCGGGTCATGTTGAGGAAGTCCACGACGAGCACATCCAGCGGCAAGTGGCGGTCACGGTAGCCCTTGACGACGGCCAGCGCTTGATCCTGCGTCGGGTAGATGGCCTTGCTTTGGATGTAGCCGTAGGTTGCTCGCGGTAAGAGGTGCGTGATGCCCGTAAGCAGACGGTAGCCCTCGTAGATCCCGTCGCTGGTGTCGCCCGCGATGACGAAGAATGACACCCGGTCGCCGACCTCAGAGCGCCAGACATTCTGTTCATTGAAGCCAAGGTCGATGGTGGTCTTGGAGGGATTGTCCCAGACAAGGCCGTACCCCGCGGTTGAGATCAGAAAGGGGACGCAGACATTTTGTCCGCCGATTGCCGAGTAGTCATGCCAGCAGTTGATGCGGTGATCCCGCAGATCGAGAGTGCCCTGTTGTTGCTGCCCCAAGCCGTAGAAGTGCTCGCTGGCGGGAGAGCTGAAGGTTGCCGCGATGCGATACCCTGCGTTGTCCGGCTGCGTCCTGGCTGAAGCGTCCGGGACGCGGGGCTGATTCGGGAGCATGGACCAGTTGTGAAGTGTGAGGAGCGGCTTGCCCTCCCCTGTACTCACTGTCAGGGTGTCGTTGTAGAAGCCTTCCTGCGCGTGGTCGCTGCCGCCGAAGTACTGGTCACGGAGCTTTAGGTTCAGCGGATCAAGAGGCAAGTGATGCGGGGCCTGATCCAGAGAGACGCGCACCTGGAGCTTCGCGGAGCGGAAGAGCTCGACCTGGCCTGCGGAAGCGCCTTTAGCCCAGCCTGCCATTGCAGGTTTGCCGAGGATGCCGTAACCCGGCGCTGCCGAGGCCGCCGACTTGTCTCTGCTGAGAGTCACGCGAACGATGTTTGGGGCGTAAGGTTCGATGATTACAGTGCGGCCATCCCGAGCCAGGACGAAGCTGTGATCCTGCGCACGCAGCGCCGGTGAACTGCTCGCGAGCAGAACAAGGCTCAGCAGAGCCAACAGTCTGTGGGCTGCGCGAGGGGGCGTGACGGCCCGTGTACGGGTACTGGCTTTGGCTTGTACGTTGGGCGAGTGCACGTCGATGGTCTCCTGTTGCTAACCCTTCCTGTGGGTCAGGATTGTGGCAGTGTGTGCGAGTTGGTTTGTAAGCGCCTGGGTGCTGCTTCCAATATGGGTTCAACAGGATCTCGACTTTGTACCAGGGCTTGCAGCCGAACTCATTGACCTGATTGACACCGTTTGGAATTGGCCCATGATATCTCCCTGCCAGGTGGCCGCTCCATTGCGC
>CAZZWG010000070.1:2635-4787 GCA_964657685.1 Verrucomicrobia bacterium Tous-C9LFEB
GAGACGTTGCAGCGGGACCGGAGGCGGGTGCATCGGGATGGCAAGTGCTGCGGAGGAGGCGGGTTGGGTGGCGCTGAAGCGGCAGGTGAAATCCGGGGCACGGGATTGTGTTGCGGGTCCGGGCGCGGGGCCGGCGGATGGCGTTGCGGGCAGCGCTGCCAACGGGCGGACGCTCGGGCGGAGGTGCTAGAATCGGCTGCGATGATGGTGTGCCCGGGTGCGGTTCCCGCGCCTGTGCGGCGCAGCAGCGAAGCGGTTGAATTCAAGGAAATGCAGAGGTTGTGAGACATGTCCGGCCACTCAAAATGGGCGACGATCAAGCATAAGAAGGGCGCACTGGACGCCAAGCGCGGGAAGATCTTCACGCGGCTGATCAAGGAAATCATGGTAGCGGCGAAGGCCGGCGGCGGGGATCCGGATGGGAATCCGCGGCTGCGCACGGCGATTGCGGCGGCGAAGGCCGAGAATATGCCGAACGACAATATTGCACGTGCGGTGAAGCGTGGAACGGGCGAGATCGAAGGCGCGCAGTATGAGGACATCACCTTTGAGGGCTATGGGCCCGGCGGTGTGGCGGTGATTGTGGATGTGCTGACGGACAACCGGAATCGCGCGGTGAGCGAGGTTCGGCATGCGTTCTCGAAGAATGGTGGGAACCTGGGTGAGTCGGGGTCGGTGGGCTATATGTTCTCGAAGAAGGGGCTGATTATTGTGGAGAAGTCGGCTGCGAATGAGGACAAGCTGACGGAGATTGCCCTGGATGCGGGTGCCGAGGATCTGAGTGAGGACGGCGATTATTGGGAGATCACGACGGCCCCGGCGGATCACGGCGCGGTGGTGGAGGCGTTGAAGAAGGCCGGGATCAAGACCGAGAATGCTGAAGTGACGATGATTCCGACGACGTACCAGAAGCTTGAGGGCACGCAGGCGAATGCGATGCAGCGGCTGCTGGATACGCTGGATGATCTGGACGATACGCAGAATGTGTATTCGAATTTTGAGACGGACGAGGCTGCGGTCACGGCTTAGGTCGTCTGTTCCAAGCAGGGACGAAAGCCGCCAGAGGATGGCGGCTTTTTATTGTGAGGGTGATTTGATCCGAACGAGAACGACTTTGTTGTTGGGGATGGCCCTGTGCATGGTGGCTGGTGCGAGCGCGCAGGTGGATCCGTCAGCCAGCTTGCGAGGCGTTGTACTTGACCCAAGCGGCGCTTTCATTCCGCGCGCCGATGTGGTGATTTTCAGTGAAGGCAAGAATGTCGCGCATGTGCAGGCAGGGGAAGACGGCCGTTTTGCGTTTACTGCTCCCGCACGGGAGTACCAGGTGAAGATCCACGTAGATGGGTTCACCGATCTTCGCAGTGGTCCGGTGCCTTTCAGTCCGGGGAGCGAGACGAGGTTCACGCTGCAAGTGGGGTCTGGCGGGCCGGGCGTGGAAGCGCCCCCGACGACGGGTGTGCCTGCGCAGTCAACGCCAGCGCAGGGGGTGTTGCAGGAGTCGCCTGTGCGGCAGGTGTCGAGGCAGGGGCAGTGGGAGTATGGGGTGCTTGGGCAGGGGGGCGTGGGGACTTCTGACCGTAGTGGATACAAGTTCTTCCTGCTGGGAGGGCATGCGGGAAAGGTGCTGACGCCGAATTTGGGGTCAGGGCTGCTGCAGGGGAATTTTGAGTATGCGGTGGAGGTGTTTCCGTTTTGGCAGTCTTATACGCCGCGTTTCCAGCGGGTATCTTGCCTGGGTGCTGTGCCTGTAGGCGGTGGAACGGGGTGTGGTCAGCCTTACACCGTCGGTGGAACGTATACGGGCGTGAGTGTAACGCCGATTGAGTTGCGGTGGAATCTCACACATGGTGAGCGATGGATGCCCTGGGTGCAGGGGGCGGGCGGGGTGGTGTGGACGAATCACAAGTATCCGCCGATTGGGAACCTGAACACAGCGGATATCGCGAGCAATGGGCCTGCCGGAGACACGAGTGTGTGGAACTTTACGCCGCAGTTTGGGGTGGGGACGCATTATCTTCTGAAGTCGCGGCGGTCGCTGGACTTTAGCGCTAACGCGGTTCATATTTCTTCCGCGAGCCTGGGGGACAAGAACCCGGGGGTGAATGCGAGTGTGCAGTTTTCGGTTGGGTATACGTGGTGGAAGTGAGCTTTT
>CAZZWG010000070.1:4887-14398 GCA_964657685.1 Verrucomicrobia bacterium Tous-C9LFEB
GTGCGGGGGGCGGGTGAGGCGGCCAAGCTGATCGATTTGACGCAGCAGCAGGGGGAGCATCCGCGGATTGGGGCGGCGGATGTGATTCCGTTTGTGCCGGTGCGGGGGATTTCTCTGGGGCAGTGTGCGGTGCTGGCGCGGCAGGCGGGGATGGCGATCTGGCAGCGGTTTGGGGTGCCGGTTTACTTTTATGAGGCGGCGGCGTCGCGGCCGGACCGGATGAACCTGGAGGATGTGCGGCGGGGGCAGTTTGAGGGTTTGTCGCGGGATGCGATCCGAGATGCGACGCGGCGGCCGGATGTGGGTGGGCCGGAGTTGCATGCGCGGGCGGGGGCGAGTGCGATTGGGGCGCGGAAGTTCTTGATTGCGTACAACATCTATTTAAAGACAGAGGGTGGACCGGATGTGGGGCTGGCGCGGGCGATTGCGAAGGAGATACGAGCGGCCAATGGGGGGCTATTTGGGTTGAAGGCGATGGGTGTGGTGGCCAACGGGCGGGCGCAGGTGAGTATGAACATCACGGATTTTACGAAGACGCCGGTGGCGCGGGTGCATGCGGCGGTGGCGGAGCTGGCGCACAAGCATGGGGGCGAGATTGCGGAAGGGGAGCTGATTGGGCTAATCCCGGAGGAAGCGTTTGAGCCGAATGCGGCGTGGGTTCGTCAAACGGTTGAGTTCGACCCGGCGGAAAAGGTGCTGGAACGGCGTTTTGAGCACCCATTGGCGTGGCCGTAACCGGCTGTAACCCTTTCGGGGAGTTGCGGCGGACGGTGGAACAGGCAAGAATGGGTCAGCGAAGGCATGGTCGGGTTCGGCTTACGGTACTTTGGGGAGTGAAACGAGTGACGATGGTGATGAAACAAGGGCGCGGGGCAGCGGTGAAGGGCGTGATGGCGGCGCTGATGCTGGGCGGCGTGGCACAGGCGGCGCAGTTGAGCGGCGATGCGCGGTCGTCGATCCCGAAGGATGTGCAGCAGATTATTGTGGTGGATTACCGGTCGATGCAGAACTCGCCGGCGGCGATGCAGCTGAAGGATCGTGTTCTGCCACCGGAGTTGAAGCGGCTGGAGACGGCGCTGAAGACCTCCGGGCTGAAGGTGGATCAGGATGCCGATACGCTGGCGTTTGTGGCGTTCCGGAGCGATAAGGGGACGCGCATCCTGGGGGTGGCGCAGGGGCAGTTTCAAACGCAGTTGATCCTCAACTACTTTACGAAGAACAAGATCAAGACGTCGAGTGTGCGGAACAACACGATTTACCCCATGGGTACGGCGGGGATGAGCGTGGTGTTTCTGAACCAGACGACGATGGCGTTTGGGGATCGTGATGCGGTGCGTGCGGCGCTGGATGCGCGGGACGGCCTGGCTCCGAACTTTCTTCAGAATGGCGAGATGATGAACGAAATGAACGCCGTGGATACGCGGCCGGTGTGGAGTCTGCTGGACCAGAAGGGTACGCAGACGATGATGAAGAGCGTGCTGGGGGGAGCATCGCAGCTGGCTGACTATGACACGGTGAAAGAACGGATGAAGTCGGCGCGGTACACGATGGATTTTGGGAATGGCGTGAAGTTCGACATGGCTGTGGTGATGTCGGACACAGTGACGGCGGCGACGGCGGCTACGTTGATGAAGGGCGTGATGCTGCTGCAGAAGACGAGTGGATCGCCGATTGAGAAATCAGCGTTGGATGAGACAACGATCGATTCGAATTCGGGTGTGCTGACGGTGGACTACACGTCGTCGGACAACCAGTTTGCGAGTCTATTGAGCTCGCCTTTGTTTCAGCAGGTTGTGAAGTAGGTTTGGTCGTAAAGCGAAGAGGGCAGCTCCTTTGGGGGCTGCCCTCTTCGTTGTCTGTGTTGTTAGCGTTGGTCGGGAAGGTGCTGGGTGACTTCTACGGCGCGGCCTCGTTTTTCCGGGCTGCGAGGTTCGCATTCCGCGCATCGTTTCATGACGGCTGAGCGAAGCCGGGCTGCCAGTTCGTCGGGGAAATCGTACGGCTGCTGGTGCCGGTAGATCGAGATGGTTTCCTTGGTTGTGCTGACGATGACTTCGCAGTGATGACACGAGCCGAGGTGGTCCTTCACTTCGGCGAGGAGTTCGGGGTCGATCTGGCCGTCAAAATAGTCGGTCAGCTTAGCTAGAAACTCCGTGCAGTTCACTACGAGCCCTCTTTCTTCTTGCGGAAGTATCGGCTGAGACGTTCGCGCAATTGTAAACGCGCACGCAGAAGCCTGGACTTGACAGCCGGGACGCTCAAACCGAGCGCTTCGGCTGTCTCTTCCGTCGACAGGTTTTCGATGTCCCGCAGTGTGAAAACGGTGCGGAAACCTGGAGGAAGGCCGGCGATGGTCTTGCGGAGGATGTCGCCTAATTCAGATTGGGAGAAGATCTGCTCCGGGTTGGGGCGCCATTCGGCGAAGTCGCGGGGTATGGCGCCTTCTTCGGTTTCGACGTCCTGATCCATGGAGACGGTTTTGGAGGTTTTGCGCCGGCGCAGGCGCATGAGGCTCTCATTGACCGCGATGCGGACGAGCCATGTGGAGAATTTCGAGTTGCCCTGGAACTGTTCCAGCTTCTGGAAGGCTTTGAAGAAGACGTCCTGGGTGATGTCTTCGGCGTCTTCGCGGTTCTGGGTGATGTGGAGGGCTGTGCGGTAGATCTGCCGGTCGTACTGGCGCACGAGTTGTTCGAAAGCGGGGGTATCGCCCGCCTTGGCACGTTCTACGAGGAGCAGGTCGGGGTGCTGGTCGAAGGGAACGGCAGGGGTGAAGCGTTGCTGGTCCTTCTGTTGCTCGTGTTGTTCCGAGGGGCCGGCTATCGGTGAACTTTGTGCCGCCATACCTCTTCAGTGTACTGGAAGCGACAAAGAGTTCGGCGTAGGGTCTAAAGTATTGGCGTGTGCTGCCGATAAGACGTGTGTATCTCCGCTGGTTCTGCGACGGCTGGTGGACCGCATTCCTCAGGCATTGGACGTAGAGTTTGAGCAGGGTGAAGCGATGAAAAAGAGCCATCTGGGCGTTCTGGCGGCGGTCGCGGCGATACTTTGTCCAGGGTGGAGCTATGCTGCGCATGGCAGGCGCCATGAGCTCGCGCGGGTCAAGGGAAGTGCGGGTGTGCATCACGTCCTGGTGCACGCCGGGGCTGGGCGGGGCCATGGGCGCGCGGCTTTGAGGACGGTTTCAGTGCGCGGTGTTCCGACCCGGCACGCAGTTCTGGAACATGCGACGGCGGAGTCTCGCAGGCTTACCGGCGCCTTTATGGCGTCCGCGACGTTGCGGCCGATGTCGCAGCAATTGCTGGTTTCGCGTAGTGCAGCGGCGTACGGCGGCGTGCTGGCTTACGCGGCGGCGCACCCGGGTGAGGCAGCGGCGGCGGCTGATCTGGCGGTGGGGCATGCGTACTCGCTGGATCACCGTTTTGGGGATGCGGAGGGTGCCTTTCGGGCCGCGGCGACCGCGGGGCAGTCACTTTCCGATTACGCCGATTACCTGGGCGCACAAGCGGCGATTTCAGGGGGACACCCTGGCGACGCGATTGCGTTGCTGGAGCGCTTTGAGGAACGGCATCCGGGGAGCCTGTTTGTGCCGCAGGCACCAGTGTTGCTGGCGACGGCGTACCTGGCCGGGAATGATGCTGCGAATGCGCTGCGCGTTCTGCAGCCGATGCAGAGTGGGCCTATCGGAACGCATCTGGATTTCCGGGCGACGCTTGCCCGGGCGTATCAGATGAGTGGAAGTGTGGATCAGGCGGCTGCTATCTACAAAGACATCTATGTGAATGAAGCCCTGACGCCGGAGGCAGCGAGCGCGAAGACGCAGCTTGCGACGATCAGCGTGGCTCTGACGGCCGGTGAGCGGAAGCAGCATGCGGACGCACTGTTTAACGCGAAGCAATATGGCGCGGCCGAAGTGGAGTACCGGGCGCTGGAGCAGAACGACGCGACGCTGACGCAGGCTGACCGTGATGCCTTGGAAATTTATGCGGCGGTGTGCGATCTGCGATTGAAGCGGCTGACGCGCGGCGATGTCGACCATCTTCCGGTGACCAGTGATGACACGGCCGCGCTGAAGATGTATCTGGAGTCGGAACTGGCGCGCAACGGGGGAAACACGGGAGATCACGATGCGCTGGTGCAGTCGATGCTCCAGAAGTATCCAAACAGCCGATGGCTGGAGGAGGCGCTTTACTCCGGCGGCAACATGTACCTGCTGAAGCGTGATCCGACCCATGCCATCGCGGATTACACGGCGCTGGTGAGCCACTTTCCGCATAGCATGTATGCGCCGAGCGCGCACTGGCGGGCGGCCTGGTTGAACTATCGTCTGCGGCAGATGCCGGAGGCGGCGAAGCTGTTCGATGAGCAGATTACGACGTACCCCGGCGGGACGGAGATCCCGGGTGCTTTGTACTGGCGGGCGCGCCTCTATGAAGATTCGGAAGGCAATCCTGGGCAGGCGCTGCAGTACTACAAGGCGCTGAATGCAGCGTACGTGAATAGCTATTACGCGATGCTGGGAAGGCAGCGTATTGCGGCGATTGGGTCGCGTACGGCGGAGGTGGAGCCTGCCACGGTGCTTAGCTCGGTGCGAGCGGTTCAGGATCCACACCTGATCGACGCCGTTCCGCAGGATGACCCCCATTTGATCAAGGCGAAGCTGCTGGCCAATGCCGCGCTGAATGAATACATTCGGCCGGAGCTGCAATTGAGTCCGACTTCAGCGCAGTGGGGTGCGTTGGCGGAGGCGGAGATCTATGAGAGCTTCGGCGAGAATGCGCGAGCATTGCAGGCCATGAAGCGGAGTAAGGTGCCGTTCTTTTCGTTGCCGGTAGCCGAGGTGCCTGTGGCGTATTGGCAGTTGGTGTTTCCGCGGCCTTACTGGCAGCAGCTATCGAGTGATGCTCAAACGCAGGGGCTGGATCCCTACCTGGTGGCCTCGCTGGTGAGGCAGGAGTCCGAGTTTAATCCGGGGGCAGTGAGCCGGGCGAACGCGTATGGGTTGATGCAGATGTTGCCGTCGACTGGAAAGCAGATGGCGAAGATGCAGGGAGAGCGGCATTTCAGCCCGAATGAGCTGTTCGACCCGACGGAGAATTTACGCCTGGGAACGGCTTATCTGCGGCAGAATATCGATCACTACGGCGGCCAGGTGGAATATGCGCTGGCAGCGTATAACGCCGGGGACGGCCCTGTACGGCAGTGGATCGCGAGCGGCGATTACAAGGACGTTCCGGAATGGGTGGAATCCATTCCGTATAGTGAAACGCGGGATTATGTGCAGAGTATTATGCGCAACCGGGAAGTCTACCGGGCGGTGTACGCGGGCAGGTAGCCTTTGCAGGTGCGCGGATGGCGGACGGGCGGCGTTTCTAGGGCGTTGTGAGCGGAGAAGGCGGGTCTGACGAGCTGCTGCGTGTTGCATGCGCAGAAGGCTTGTGATGGTGCCCGGAGGGGGACTTGAACCCCCACAACCCTTGCGGGTCTACGGATTTTAAGTCCGCTGTGTCTGCCGATTTCACCATCCGGGCCTGGGCGCGAGCCTGTCGTGATCGTATAGCAAACCTGTTCGCAAAAAGAAACGAGCAGCCTGCGCAGGCTGCTCGTTTCGTGACCTAACGTTGGCACTCCGGGCTGGCCAGGTATCAGCTTGCGGTGTGGGGCCGCCGGACGGAACGTCGGGGTTCTCCGGTTTCAGCGTCGAAGCTCACGATGAGGGCGGTCGCAGGCTCTGCGCTGGCGCAGTGGTAGTGACGGTCGGTTTCCCCGGAGATGTAGACGACGTCGCGGGGATTGAGGAGATGTTGTTCGCCGTTGCGCTGCAGGCAAAGCTGGCCGGTGAGGACGTAGGCCATTTCGATGCCGGGGTAGCGCTCCGGATAGAAGGGATCCGTGTCACCGGGGAGGAACTGCGCCCAGCAAGGGCGGAGGCCGCCTTCAGGGACGAGGATGCCAAAACTCTCGGCAAAATAGTCAGGATTGGGTGCGCCCATGGAGAGGCGGACGCGGTCCTTGCCGCGCTGGACGCGAAAGACAGAGGTGTCCCCGCCGTCGAAGAAGTATGAGAGATCTTTGCCGAAGACCAGGGCGAGGCGTGCGAGGTTGCGGAGCGTGGGGATGACGCGGCCGGTTTCCAGTTGCGAGAGGAAGCTTGCGGACAGGCCGGTCTGTTTCCCTAACTCGACTAGGCCCATGGATCGTTTGAGGCGGAGTCGCTTGATGCGCTGACCGAGACGAGCCTCGGAGAGTAGTTCTTCAGCGGCTTCAGGATCGACGGAAGGGTGGGCGCCGTTGTCGTTCGGACGGGTGAGTTCTTCAGTGGGCTGCTCGGTCTCAAGTGTTGGCATGGTCAGAACCTGATTGATTTGCGTGCTCCGCTAGGGACGGCTTTTGAGATGCTGAAAAACGGTTTGGTGGTGCAGGAATTTATTGCGTACTGGCTGCGGGCGTTACATTGAGCCGCAATAATGTGAAAAGACACGAGTTTCTGGTTGATATGAGGGAAAAGCGGCCAGATGCGAAGCACTAGGGCGATTTGCGCGCTGGGCTAAAGGCTTCTCAAACGGTCCGGGTCCAGGCCCTGCGTAAGGGTTGCCATGTTCTTCCATGGATCGCGCCGGAGTCGGCTCTGCCAGTCAGCGAACTCCGCCACGGGGAAGCTGGGGCGTGTGGGCGTTTCCAATTCTTTCCAGTCGAGGGGAACGGAGGCTTGAACGCCGGGGCGTGCGCGCGGGGAGAACGGCGCAACGGCGGTGGCGCCGCGTTCGTTGCGAAGATAGTCGAGGTAGATCTTGCCAACGCGGGCCGCTTTGGTCATTTTGGTGAGATACAGGCGGGGGTTGGCTCGCTCCATGGCTGAAACGAAGCGGTGAGCGAGGTCTTTCACGAGAGCGAACTCGTGTACGGGAGTGATAGGGGCGACGATGTGGAGACCTTTGCCGCCGGTGGTCTTTAGGAAGCTTTCGAGGCCGAGTTTTTGGAGGCGGGTACGGACTTCGTGGGCTGCGGTGGCGATGATCGACCAGGGGAGAGCCTCGTCGGGATCCAGGTCGAAGATGAGCCTGTCGGGGCACTCCAGACTGTCATTGCGGGAACCCCAGGGGTGGACCTCGAGGACGCCGAGCTGGGCTAGCCCGGCCAAGGCTTCGGGCGTCTTGAGCGTGATGTAGGGCTCGGGGGGACCGCCTTTTTTGTCTGCGACCATGACGGAGCCGATGCCGGGCGGGAGCATGCTGTTGACGTGTTTCTGGTAGAAGCAGGGCTTGCCGGCACCGTCGGGGCACCGGACGAGGGAGAGCGGCCGGTCAGCGATGTGGGGGAGCATGCGGGTGGCGACGGCCCAATAGTAGTCGGCCAGTTGTTGTTTGCTGAGCTGGGATTCAGGGTCGAGGATCTTCTTGGGATGGGTAAGGCGGATGGGCGTCTGCGCAGGGGGATGGGTCTTGTGGGTGGCTCGGCTGGGGGTGGTTGGCGATTCGACCCGCATTCCAGCTTCGCGCTCCGGATCGCTTGATGCGGAGGCCTTGGCGTAGTTGATCTTTGGTTGGGGTGGTTTGGTGGGGGCTTCGCGAAAAACTTCTCCGGGCGCTTTATCTTCGCGGAGGCCGAGGAAGGCTGCCTGGCGAACCAGGTCTTCGGAGGTCCAGGTAGCGAAACGAACTTGAGCCACCAGTTCGGGGCGGACAAAGACGGGATGGTCGCGGCGGGCTTCGGCGGGAAGAATGGCGTAGGGCGGTGTCTTGGTCTCGAGCGGGGCGAGTTGGGCGCGCAGATCGCGGCGTTGCTTCTGGGTGAAGCCGGTACCGGTGCGACCGGCATAGATGAGCTTCCCGGCGTCTTTCGTGCCGGCGTCCGGGGGAACGTAGTAGCCGAGGAGGAGGGAGCCGATGCGGTCAGGGCCCTCGGCGGAGAGGATGAAGCCGCCGATGACGAACTCCTGCTCGTGAAGGCATTTGGACTTCAGCCAGGAGGCGCGCCGGCCTGTCTGGTAGGGCTCCTCGGCGCGTTTGCTGATGATGCCTTCGGCGTGAAAGCGGCAGGCTTCTTCGAACATGAGACGGCCGCTGGTCTCAAGATGTTCGGCGATGCGAACGATAGGGTCGGCGGTGTCGTCGGGCTTGGGAAGGACCTGGGCGAGGAGAGCTTTGCGCTGGCGGAGAGGCAGAGTGCGCGTGTTGCGGCCTTCGAGGTGAAGGAGGTCAAAGGCGAAGAAGGTGAGCGGATGTTGCTCGTTGTTCTGAAAGGAGGCCTGGAGGTCAGCGAAGTTGGTGTTGCCGTCGGGGCCGAGAACGACGACTTCGCCGTCGAGGGTGGCGGCGGCGATGGGGAGTTGCGCGACGGCGTCAGCGATCGCGGGAACGCGATAGGTCCAGTCGAGGCCGGAGCGGGTGAGCATCTGGACGCCGCGGGGCGATTTGCGGGCCTGCATGCGGTAGCCGTCCAGCTTGAGTTCGTGGAGCCAGCCGGGGCCCTCGGGGGGAGCTTCGGTTTCCTGGGCGAGTTGGGGCTGGATGAACTCGGGCTGGGGTTCGCGGGGCAGGTCTTCCAGGGTGTTGAGGAGGGATGCGAGGAGGCCCGGGGCCATTGGCCTGGGTCCGGCGGGGGCAATCGGGCGCGGGCGGGGAGTGATGCGAAGGGCGGTTTCGGCACCCGAATCTTTTGTTGCCGGAGCAATCTCCTGCTGCCGCGAACCCGCCGTGACCGGCTTACCCGGAGGCGACAGGGCTCCTGGATCGTCGGCCGGGCCCGCTTGACGGAACCAGGGCTGGCCCTCACCGGCGGTCTCCTTGCTGTTCCAAACGTGATCGCTCTGGTGGGCGATCTGCTCCAGCGAGCGGCTGGTGAGGGCGGAATTGGGGGCTTCTTCGGTGATGGCTGGAGCGGTGGCAGGGCGTTCGAACTCGTCGTGCTCCTTGATGAGGAGCCATTGGGGCTTGTCGTTGGATTTCCAGCGACCGGCGGCGCCTCCGTAGGGCTTGGTGGTGTGCATACGGATGAGGGCCCATTTGCCCCGGAGCTTGGCGCCGTGGAGTTCGAATTTCAGGGAACCGGTGCGGAGGCCGGCTTCGACGTTTTCGTGGCCTGGCTGGGGCCACCAAGTGCCTTGGTCCCAGATCATGACGGCGCCGCCGCCGTACTGGCCCTTGGGAATGGTGCCCTCGAAGCCGCCGTACTCCATGGGATGGTCTTCGACCTGAACGGCGAGGCGGCGGTCCGCGACGACGAAGCTGGGTCCCTTGGCGACTGCCCAGCTTTTGAGGACGCCGCTCCAGCCAAGCCGAAAATCGTAATGAAGATGGCTGGCGGCGTGCTTCTGGATGACAAACGGAAGGCCTTTGGTGGCGGCTTTGGTGCGGGTGGGACCGGGGCGGGGAGCATTCTTTGCGGGGACGTCAGTCTCAGCGCTGCCTGCGGGCTCGGCCGTGACGGAGAAATCACGCATGCTGCGGTACTTAGCGAGTTGGGTGTCTACGAGGTCTGCGGGGGTGGCGTCGACGATCTCCGGGGAAGG
>CAZZWG010000071.1:0-14314 GCA_964657685.1 Verrucomicrobia bacterium Tous-C9LFEB
GCGGCGATGTGGTCAAGGTTGCGGACGGCTACGGCCGCAACTTCCTGCTGCCGAAGAAATTCGCCATCGAGGCCACGGCAGCCAACAAGAACGTCATCGAGCAGATGAAACAATCCGCCATCCGCAAGGCCGCCAAAGAGAAGGCCGAAGCTGAGCAGGTTGCCACCACCCTCAACACCGTCATCCTTAGCTTTGAGCGCAAAGCGGGCGGCGAGGGCCAGCTGTTCGGCTCCGTCACCTCCGCTGACATCGCCCACGCTCTCGAAGCGCAGGGCCATCAGGTCGAGCGCCGCCGGATCCAGCTCGACGAGCCGCTCAAGACCGTCGGCGAGTTCCACGTCCCCATCCGTCTGTTCCGCGACGTCACCGCCCATGTGCAGGTCAACGTCAAGAGCGACCAGCCCGAGGAACAGCCCGCGGCCGAAACCACCGCAGCCTGAATTCATAGCACCCAACCCGAAAGCGGCGCTCGCAAAGAGCGCCGCTTCGGCTTTTGCGGCCACCATCTCAGAAGTGAAATCGATACCGCAGCTCACCATAGATCTGCCGCGGATCGTTCTCGTGGAATCCTCCAAACGTCAGGCTGTTGTCCAATAACACTCGCCGGTTCGCCACGTTACTCGCATCCACCGCCACACTCACATTCTCTCCAAAGTTTCGTGCCAGCCTCAGGTCGAACGTCGTGTGCGATGGTAGATAGCCGCCATCATAGGGCGAGGGCGGACCCGGATATCCATTCGAAAAACCCGACCCATAGTAGACATTCGTCGAAGCGCTCAACCGCAGTGGCAGTGCCACATCTCCACCCGCGTTCAACGTGTTGCGCTGGTCATGGTCCAGCGGTGTGTACCCGGCCGCAGGATCGCATCGCGGCGCGATCACGGGGGAAGTCCCAGGCCCACCCGTAATCGGCCCGCATTGCTTCGCTATCTGGTTCGAATACGCCAAATGCATCTGCCCCCATTTCCATAGCCGCGGCGAGTGCAACGTCAACTCCCATCCCTGCACAAGCACCCCCGCTATCGTGACCGGAAGATAAATGCTCGACTCACCAATATTGGAGTGATCGAGGTAATTCGATGCCTCGGTTTGAAATGTGTCGGCATCCAGCAGCCATCCCTTGTAAGGAATCTGCACCCCAAACTGGTGCTCTTCATCACGCTCCCCATGCAACGGTGCGAAGCCGGTGTTGCTGCTGTTCGCGTATCCCAGCAAGGCGTCTGACACAGTCACCAGCGGGGCTGGCTGGAAGAAGTGCCCATAGAAAGCCCGGAACACCCAATGCAGTCGCGGCACGCGTAACGCCGCACCCACGCGCGGAAACGTCGCCCTCTCCGTCAGGCCCGAGCCGCTGAACCAGCTCTCTCGCAGTCCAGCAGTCAACGTCAGATAGGCGTTCGGTTTGTAGTTGTCAGAGATGTACTCTTCCACCAGGCCGCCCGCCGCTTTGTCCGTTTCACGAAGATTCGCGTAGCTTCCATCATGGAAGGCCACCGCATAGTCATCACCGTCGTGCTGACCCCACGCATAGAGCCCGGCATCCAGATGATTCCGCGCAATTTCGCCGCTCAACCCCGCCTGTACGCCGGCGTACTGCGATGCTCGATCCGAGGTCGTCGCCGCAGGGAAGTCGTTCGGATTGGGTTCGTAGTTGGCTGAGTTGTAGTGATAGAAGGGCGACATCGTCACGACAGCCTGAGGAGACAAGCTGTGCGTCCACGTAAACGCCACAACCCCGTCAGTCTCACCCTGCGTATCGCGCAAGCCGCTCGAGTCGTAAAGCTGATTTTCGTAGTCGTTCCCTTCAGGGTCGTACGGTATCTGGAAAAAATCCCTGCGCCACTGCGTCAAAAGGCGAAGCTGATCCTTCGCATCACGGTTGAATGTGAACGATCCGAACCCGCCATAACCATTCTCCGCATCATGCACAGCCTGCTCAACCGGCGGCGCCAGCCCATAGTCACTTCGATTGCCATGCAGGCTCATGTAATACGCCGCCCGCTGCGAATGATCGCCAAATGAAAGTTGATCATCCGTCTCGAGCGCGCTTCCCGCCGTGACCCGCACTTCGCCTTCACGACCCCGCTCGAACCCGCTCTTCGGATTCACGTCGAACACGCCATAGGTTCGGTCACCAAGATCCGCGCCATAGCTCCCACGGTCCACCTGCAGATACGCAATGTCGCGCGGATCAATCTGCGGCCCCAGGTTGGACGCGATGTTTGTATTCGGGATCTCCACCCCATCCAGCAGCCAGCTCACCTGGTGGCCGCCCCGCATGTGCAGCATGTCATGCGTCATATACGCGCCCGGCACGTAATCCGTAATCATGGCCAGCGAGTTGGCGCGATCCGCACCGGGGGTCGCATCAATGTCTCGCGCACCCAGCATCACCGTCGGTGTCACTGTGCTCACATCCGTCTGATCCGTATCAGCGCCTACGTTGACCGTCTCGCGCACCCCGGCTACCGGCAACGCCACGTGCAACACGGGCGACGACCCCGAAGTCACCGTGATGCTTTCGCTCACGTCAGCAAACCCGCTATGGCTCACCACCAGCGAGTAGTCCCCAAACGGCACCGCGGCAAAGTGAAAGTCACCGCTCGCATCCGTCTGCGCACGCATCGCAAACTCCGATCCGTGTGCCTTCAACACAACCGACGCCGCCGGCAGCGGACGATGCTGCAGATCATGCACAATGCCGGATACATCGGCGAACAAACTCGCGTGCGCAGCCGGCGCACACGCCAGCCCAGCCAGCATCCCACTCACGAACACAAACAACCATACGCCGCGCTGCAGATAGCGGCAGCTCATCTCAACGCCTCGGCTCAAGGCCGCGCGCTCTACGATGTACCTCATCAGATCTCCCCGGTCGAACAGCATCGCGCCCTTCACCGGCGAAAGCTGCTCTGTCAGCTACAGCCACAGGCGGCATCTGCTGACTTCCGCAGGAGCCTTCTGCTGCAACAAGAATTTGCCTACACGACAATCAGGCCAGGGGGGATGGAAGGAGGACCACGTTTCTGTCGCGCCCCATCGCGCGCAACACGCCACCTGCATTCGGCTTCCCGCACGCGCAAAGGATCGCCCTGGACCTCCGGCAACCCAACACTCCGCGCACCCGGCACCAGGGAGGCCCCCTGAAGCGCCCGAACCACGGACGCTGGGCAGTACGGGCAACGCTCGGGCAAAGCCTTCCATGCAGCTGAAGGTGCGCCAGCGGCTCCGAGCGCTCGCTCACCCGCCGTCATGCCGCACTGGTGCGCTCCCGCACGCCGGCAGCACGCTGGCAGCCCCGCTCCCGCACCTTGGCCCACGGCGAGCGCCGACGCAAGGGACGGCAGTCCCAGAAACGTCAGCAGCACGATGGCGAGAAGGCGGCGCACTATAGTCATTGAACGCGTAAACACAAGGCAGCGCAACAGCTATGTAGATTGATCTCGAAGATAGGCTCCGTCGGTTGCTGTCACGATCGGAATCACCTACTTCGCAGATTTGGCCCCAGTCTTCGTCGCCGCGGCCCCACACACGCATTCGTCAAACAACGGTCCCCCATCCGCGGAGACAGCACACGCATAGCCCGGCCAAACCGCCTTCAAACCCCGGGCAAACGCACCATCGTCCCCCGGGAAGAACCACCGCTGGTACGTCGCACTGATCTCATCACTCCCGGCCTTGTCCTTCGCCAGGCGCGAGGCCACCTGGCTTACCGAGTCCGCCGAGAAATCCGGCATCCGGTAGGCAGTCGAGAAACGGTACGACTCGCTCCACGAGGTCGCCTGCACATCGCTCGCGCTGTAGACCACATAGTCCAGCATCACCGCGGAGGACGGCTGCACCTGAGCCACCAGAAACGCCGGAACATTGCCGTTCACAGGAGAAATCGACGGCACCAGCTTTGCCGGCACACTCACGCCCTCGGCATTGTGCAGCAACTTCATCTCATCCATGTGCGTGTGCGCGAAGATGGCCAGCTTCACCGTACTCGCATACTCGGTCAGCGCTTCCGCCATCGCGTCGGAACGCAGCATCATCCTCGGCGAGGTCACCGGACAAAGCTTCTCGGGAGTGGACACAAACTTGTGAAAACTTGCGTAGGTGTCCACGCCCGGCGGAATGTGCGCCATCACCCACACCGTCTGGTGCTCTTTTTTGGCAGCCAGCAACTGCGCTCGCAGCCAATCCACCTGGCTTGTCATCGCCTTCTCGCCCGCACCCTTCTCGCAATCGGCATACTCCGGGGACTCAAACACGTCCTGCAGCACAACCAGGCGAGTCCGGTGCATGCTCTTCGGCAACAACACGCTGTAGTCGCCGCGATCGCTGAAAGCAGGCAAAATTTCACTCTCATCGCGAGGCTTGGTGAATTCAGCCGCAACGTTCGCGTCCGTTGCCCTCAAAAAGGCGCTGCCCGGACTCTGGTGGTAATTCCCGCACCCGGAGTCATTGTTGCCCAGCGCAAGGTAAATCGGTACGCCCGGAAACGCCTTCTTCATCGTCAGCGCCAGAAACTCAATCGTCTTCGTCGCGAACGCAGATACATCCGCCGCCGTTGCGGAAGGATCGAGCGTCTGCAGGCGGCATTCGAAGTTGTGTACCAGCAGGTCGCCACTCACGGTCACAAACAAGGGCTGGGGATCCTGCGTATGCGCCGCCTTCAGGCTGCTGCCAATCAGGTCCCATGAACTGTCCACGCCCCGCGCGCGACATGCGCTCTGCAATGCCGCATAATCCTGCGTCTGCGTCACCGACACGGGATCGCTCAGGATCTTTGCCCATTGCATGGCAGGCGCTGCGCGCAAAGCCGAAACCTTCGCCGGATCGCGATACGGATCGAAATGCAGATCGCTCAGCATAACAACCGAAACCGAATGAGCGTCAGACAGCAGCGACGCCTTCGCAGGTCCAACCAGGCCAAAACATCCAAAAACCAGAACCGTCCAAACTCTTCCCGTGATGCCCTTCATCCGCTTTGCGTTAATCTCCCTTTTTTTCCTGCGGCCCCGCACCGCACGACGGCATCGACGACCCGGCCTCACGGAACTTCTCACGCGCATACCCTGAAATCCAGGCCGCGGTCGTCGGGAAGTACACCCGCGCAAACGGCGTCGTCTCCTGCACAATGTACCGGGCCAGCGCCACGCCTGCATACAAACTCTGCGGGTCAAACCGCTGACCCACATCATGCAGTTCATCCTCCGCAAGCTGCCGCGTCTTCGCGCTCACCTTCGGTCCAAACTGATCGTCATCGAAGTCTTTGTAGGTACCATCCTTGATCTTCGACATCACCGCATCGAAGTCAGGCAGAGCCAGTGAATTGATCGCCCACTCCTCCTGCTGCACCGGCTTGATCCGCGTCGAAACGCCCCAGATCGCACCCCCGACCATGTACATCTGGCCAAAATTCTCCAGGCCTGAATTCTCCTGCTTGATCTCCTCCAGCGCCGGCGACACCTCCTGGTGCAGCACGATGTCGATCGCATGCCAGTAGTCCGGCTTCGGCAGCGGGTTTCCCTGTGCGTCCTTGATCTCCGTCTTCATCAGCGCTACCGCCTTGTCCTTCAGCGTGCGCGATCCATACTTCAACTCAAACCCATGCCACTCCCGCGGAGGCCACGCTGCCCCGCGCGTCGTCACATAGTACCCACCCAGCGTGTTCCCGCCGCTGATGTCGATAATCAGGCTCTTGTAGCGATCCCGCGGCAACACAAAACCGAGATTGTATTTCGCCTCATCCGAGGCCGTGATGAACTCCGCGCAGAGCCCCGTCGCCTCGCGCACTTTGGCAATAATCTCATCGGTGTTGCAGACCGCCCCGAGCCCGCTCGAACCCACCACGAACAGCTTCAGACTCGGCAGATTCTTCGCCCGCGCCCCGTCGTTCAGCTCCTGCACAACCTCCACGGTGTCCTTCACCACCAGGTTCACGCCGCGGGCGCTCAGCTTACATCCGTCTTTCATGCTGATAAAGCTCGCATTGCGCTCCGCATACTGCAGGCGCTGCATACGCTCCGGCCTCGCGCCGCCCTGGCCTGCCGCCTCGGATCCAGGCTGAAAGACAAACGTGAGGCCCTTCACACTGCTCGAAGCCAGTTCAATGCCGCCAAAGGCGATCTCCTGCGCCCTCAGCAGGGAGCCCGAGTGCCCGAAACACAGCGCTCCCACAACAACCGCCCACCGTACATACCGGAACTGCTTCATCGTTTCAACCTTTTGCCGCTCATTGCGGCTTGGAGTAGGCTCCATAATTCATATCCGTACCTTCGCCCTTCATCAGCGACTCGTCGCTTTGGGCTTTCCGGTTTGTCTTCCCCGCCAAACCGGGCCCGGTCGACGCAGCGCGTGGCTGGAAGGGCCTGGCATTGTCGCCCTCCGTTGCCGCAGGGGAAGCCGCCACACGCCGCGGCTTGGAGACCTGGGGCGCTGACTCCTCTTTCGCAAGAGCAGCTGCATCCGCACTTCCATCCGACTCAAAGCGATGGCCCAGATCCAGGTGCACCATGGCCGCCTGCACCTGTGCCGCCTGGCGAATCCGCGCCAGCTCGGGCCGGCATGTCGCGCCCGCCGCCACCGAAAACTCTGCTGCACAATAGCTGTCCAGCGCCGGGCGGGGAAGCTTCGCCAGGCACTCCGAGATCCCCATCTGCGCGTCCACGGCCTCACGAGCGTCCTCAGGCCGCTTCAAATGCAGCAGCGCATCGCTCTCGTCCAGATACACACCCGGGAACCCTGGGTCCGCTTCCGCAATCGACTTCAGCTCCGGCAGCGCCGCCGCATACAGCCTTTGATCCAGCAACCGATGCGCCCACATCGAACGCTGCGTCAGCGAGGAGCGGGCAATTCCAGGAAGCGCCGCGCCGGTACAGGAGCCGGGTGCGAGCGTGGGACCGAACTCCGTCGCCGCCGGTTGAGCGACACGAGAAGAAGTGGAATGGTCCAGCAAAGGACGTGCAAGGTATCCTGCGATCACCAGGGCAATCACTCCAGCCACCAGGGTGGGAACAAGCCAACGTCGGCGCTGCCCCTCCCACTGCCGGAGACCCTCGTCCGCCTCGTCCGCATCCGACATGGAAACAGCCCGGAAGAGCACCCCGCCCTGCAGCGGTTCGCCCCGGAATACCTTATGACCCTCAACGGTCACGGGTACCTGATCGGCTGGATCCAACTCCCGCCCACGACGACCACTCTCTGGAGACCTGCCAACCACCGTCCGACCTCCTACGCCTTGGTACTCCGCAGAGGCCGCCGAAGCCGCAAGCACATCGCCTGCTGTCACTTCCTGCTCGTCCATCGGAGCTTCAAAAGAACCCATTCGGCCCTGTCGCAACGCTTCGTTCACAAAGATCAGGATCGACCGGATGGCCGCCTGCACACCCGGCGAACTCGTCTCAACCGCCGGTCCTCCGACAGCTGTCGACACCAACTCCAGCACTTCACCATGGCCCAGTGTCCCGTCTTCCTGAAACAGAATCGAACGAATCATCGATCCCATCTCTTCCTGAAACTGGCCCGGTTCCTCAACCCGTGCGGCGAACGCAATCAGATCGGCGGGCGACCCAAAAGCTACCTGACGGCTCTGAAAAAACTCCCGTAGCTCGTCGGCATATACGCCAAGACGAACACTTGCATCTTCTACTCTGTACTGCACTGGGGACCTGCCTTTGCTGCCGCGACTCGGACTCTTCAGCAATGCGCTTGCTTGTTGTCCTTGCTTCTACAAAATCCGAACAAAAGGAACGTTCCCTCGACCCATGGTCGCGAGGAACAAAGCTAAGCACCCGATCAAATACGATCAGTAAAGGTGACTAGAACCTATCACAGCTTTGTCGATTTCCATCAACATCCTGTGAAGGCCTTTCGCCCGGAACCGGTATTCCCACAACCCCGGTATCCGGCCTGACCTCCCGGAACCATGTAAACCATTGCCAAGAAGGAACTTAGCGCACCCTCACAAATCCTTCGAACTCCTTGCATCGGCCTCACCACTAGTGTATCTAGACTCGTGCAGAAGTAATGTAAAACTCATTACTTGAAGCTGGGAAGCGCCGCACTCTCCACATTCTCTGCATCGTGTCCCCGCCGCCCCCCCGCCCAACGCTCCCCCGTACAATCTGTCCATGCCGGAACCGCTGCCGCTCCTCAAACCTCGTGAAGCCGCCGCGATCCTCGGCATCAGCTACCCCACCATCAAACAGTGGATCCTCAACGGTAAGTTGCCCACCGTACAAACGCCCGGCGGCCATCACCGTATCGAGCAGTCCGCCTTGAAACCCTTCGTCAAAGAAGACACCGCTCGCCCCGCCCGCGAGTCCCGCGAACGCTACCGCCGCGTCTCCGGCCGCAATCAACTCGTCGGCCACGTGGTAGATCTCCAGATCGACGGCCTCCTCGCCAAGGTCGTCATCAGCTTCGGACACCAGCAGATCACCGCCATCATCACCGCCGACGCCGTCCGCGAAATGGACCTGAAAAAAGGCGACCCCGCCGCCGCCCTGATCAAAGCCACCGAAGTCATGATCGAGCGGATCTAGCGCCCTCCAGCCAATACCTCATGTAAGCCCTGAACCCCTGTTGACTCCCTTGGTTCCCGCCAGGGTCTCCCTCCGCGGCACGGCAAACCGCGAACACGCGACCTGGGAAAAGGTACGGCGCACGATCCCCCGCTGCGCATGTCGCCCATCAGCGATTTCAAACCTCACCCGCGACAGCTATCGTTACTCATCTTTCGAAACAGAGACTCAGGAGATCGACCGATGAAACGTAACCTGCTCTTACTTGCAACCCTTGCAGCATGCGCCTCGCCCGTGTGCCTCGCCGCGGAAAATCCCTGGAACGGTACCTGGAAGCTCAACGATGCCAAGAGCAAGCGTACCGGCAGCGTGGATACCATCACGCAAAGCAGCGACGGCAAATACACCGTGGCAACCTCCGGCATCACCTTAAGCTTCGGCTGTGATGGCAACGAGTACCCCATGCCCGGTGGCCGCTTGATGACCTGCACCAAAGTCAGCGAGGACGCCATGCATCTGGTCTTCAAGGCCGGCGGGGAAGAGCTTGCGCAGGTCGACCGCACCCTCTCCAACAATGGCAACACCATGACCATGGTCGAGACCGGAAGGGCTGCCAACGGAACGCCCTTCCGCAACACAGAAATCTCGAAGAAGATCACTCCCGGCAGCGGCAATGCCTGGACAGGCGCATGGCAAAACGTCAAAGTGCAAACAAGTACACACGCCACCGCCATCGTGGAAGCCACGGGCGACTCCATCACCTTCACCTACCCCATGAGCAAGTCCAGCCTGAAAGCCAAACTTGACGGCACCCCCGCCACAGAACAAGGACCTCACCCCGAGCAAGGCCTAACCGTAAGCCTCACCTCCGCCGGTCCGCTCACCATGGAGGAAGTCGACACATTGAACGGCACCGTCGTAGAACACGACACCCTCACCGTGAGCCCCGACGGCAAAGCCATGATCATCGACGTCCAGCGCACCGGCGACAAAGCAAAGCAGGTCTACGTCTACGACAAGCAATAAGACCCGCGTCCGGACAACAACAACGGCATAAGAGAAAGGGCCCAGCATTGAGCCGGGCCCTCCTCCCCGTTCAGTCCTTATACGGATCGAACTCATCCGCACCAGCCATCGCCACGCCCACCGGCGTCAGCCTGTGCAGCACACGCACCGTGTCGCCCTGTGCCGCAAGCACCTCATCGAGGCGCTTGTAGCAGTGCGGTGACTCATCCAGCCCACCGCCCTTGAGAACAACACCTGAGCGCTGCAGCCACTCCTGCATCATCTCCGGCTTCACCAGGCCTTCACGCTTCAAGGCACCGGTCTTGCGATCGCGCACGCCCGCAGCCTGCTTGCGGCCCATCACACGCCCTGCCCCGTGCACCGTGGAGTTCAGCGAAGCCTTCTGCTCCGCATCCACCACGCGGCCCTCGGCAGTCGTAAGGTCAGGTGCGATCCCTTCCAGGATCACCGACTGCTCACCCATCGTCCCGCCAACGAAGCCACGCTGTCCCGGAAACGCCGGCGTTGCCCCTTTGCGGCAGACCCACATCTGCTTGCCGCCGTGCTCCTCCAGCCAGGCATAGTTGTGGTGGTTGTGCACCTCATCCTCGATGGCCGCACCCAGCAGCTTGGCCACACGTCCACACACCCAGTCGCGCCCTGCATACGCGTAGGCGCCGCCAAGCTGCATGGCCGCGATGTATTGCGCGCCCAGGTCAGAAGCCACATCCAGGAACACCGGGTCCACCATCATCCCGTCCTTCGCGCCCGCAGCCTTCAGGAACCACGTCGCAATGCCATGACCAAGTCCGCGCGAGCCAAAGTGCACGCCCACCCACACTCGATCCTGTTCGTCCGTAAACAGGTCAACATAGTGGTTTCCGCTGCCGATCGTGCCAAGCTGCGCTTCCGCCTTCCGCTTGATCGGTGCAGCCGCTTCCGTAGCCCAACCCGGATGCCCGTCACGCTCAAACAGCGGGTGCTCCACCTTCTCGCTGTTCCTGCGGCCGACACCAAAGCTCAATGTGCGCCATATGTCGTCCATCACGCGATGGATATTGGCGCGCAACTCATTGCCCGGCATGTCCAGACGCACAGCCTTGTTGCCGCAAGCGATGTCGAACCCGACTGCGGTTGGACTAATGCGATGCTCCGAGGCAATGACCCCACCAATCGGAACGCCATACCCAAGATGCCCGTCAGCCATCAGCGCGAAGTGGTCCGCCGTGCGCGCACACATCCGCGCCTGCTCAAGCGTGTTGGCCTCATGTTCTCCAAAGACGGGAATGTTCTCAATGATCTGCATTGTTTCGTGATTCCTTTCTGGCCGGCGGCTGGTTGTAGCCGGAGACGGTCGGGCTGGTTTGCGCTCGCGGCGCTCCTCGCGTTGAGTGCAAAAGAAAGAGCCCGGGCTGTCGCCCAGGCTCGGTGTCACAGTCGTTGGTCGCTGGCCTATGCCTGCGCCTCCGGTTCCGTGGAAACCTTGGTCGAAGCGACGGTGAACGTGGGATCACCAACCTTGAATCGTGCAAAACGCCGAACCGAGATATTCTCCCCGAGTTTGGCTACCTTCTGCGCAATGAGCTGCTGAATGCTCAAAGACTGTTCCTTAATGAAGGGCTGCTCCAACAGGCAGACTTCCTCGTAGAACTTGCTCATCTTGCCTTCCAGCATTCTCTCGATAATGTTCGCGGGCTTGCCCGAAGATGCAGCCTGCGCCCGGTAGATCTCCTTCTCACGATCAATGTCCGCAGGCGTCACATCATCCTTGCTTACATACCGTGGATCTACCGCGGCGATATGCATCGAGACATCCTTCAGCAGCTCCTGGAAGTCGTCCGTGCGCGCCACAAAATCACTCTCGCAATTCAGCTCCAGCAGCACGCCGATCTTGCCGCCGGCATGGATATAGGTGCCCACCGCGCCTTCATTCGTCGTACGGCTCGCCTTCTTTGCAGCCGACGCCATGCCGCGCTTCCGCAGCACCACGAAGGCATTCTCCATGTCCCCGTTCGCTTCCTGCAGGGCCTTCAGGCAATCGCCCATGGGCGCGCCCGACTTCTCGCGCAGTTCCTTCACGAGCTTCGCATCAATCTTGGGTGTCTCAGCCACAGCCATCGTTTCCTTCCTCTTCCTTCATTCCTGCTGCTCGCCCCCATGCCCTGAGGGCTACTCAGAACGGGCGGTCAAACCACGCAGCTTCTTGCCAAACCAATCCAGCACATACATGTGGCCGACCACAGCCACAGCCATCGCTGCCACTGTTCCACCAGCCAACAAAACCTGATTCTTGCTCACGCCTTCGTTCATCATCATCCTTCCGCGCAACCGCTGGATGAATTCCATGCCGTTGCCTTCTAAGGACTAGCTTCAGCCCATGGATTAGAGTCTGACCATTCCGCGAAAGAACCAGAGGCATGGAACGGCAGCACCAAAATGGGACACCCAGTGCTGCCATACCAAAACGCCTGAACTACGCCGAAATGACCTGCTCAAGATCTGCCTGCGTCGGCTCAGGTTCCGTCTCCGCCACCGGCGCTTTACGGATCCCGCCGCCCAAAGCCGCGTTAAGGTCAATCGTCTCTTCCTCTTCCGGCTCGTCCGCGGAATCCGCCGCGGCACCCGCCGAGATGTGGCCTTCGCTCAGCCCGGCATCGTCATCCTCACCCACCAGGTGCGACTCCGGTGCGATCGGCTGAACATCCGCGTACTCGTTCGAGAACGCCTTGTCAGAAATCATCTGCGCGCCCTCGAAAGCGGCATCGGCAATCTTCGTCGTGAACAGCCGAATCGCCCGCAGCGCATCATCGTTCCCCGGAATCACGTAGTCGACGACCGTCGGATCGCAGTTGGTATCCACCACCGCAACCACCGGAATGCCCAGCTTGCGCGCCTCAGAAACCGCAATCGCTTCATTGTTCGAATCAATCACAAACAACGCATCCGGCAGCCGGCGCATGCTCTTGATACCGCTCAACGACGTCGAAAGCGCCTTGCGCTCGCGCTCCAGCTTGATCACTTCCTTCTTCGTCAGCAGGTCATAGCGCCCGTCGGTCGCCATGTCGTCCAGCTCCTGCAGCCGCTTCACTGACTTCTGCACCGTCACCCAGTTCGTCAGCAAACCGCCCAGCCAACGCGAATTGATATACGGCATGCCCGCGCGATTGGCCTCTTCCGCCACCGCATCCTGCGCCTGCCGCTTCGTGCCCACAAACAGCACCAGCTTGCCCGTGGAGGTCAGATCAGACACAAACTTCGACGCCTCTTTGAACATCTTCAGCGTCTTCTGCAGGTCAATGATGTAAATGCCGTTGCGCTCGCCGAAGATATACTCCTTCATCTTCGGGTTCCAACGCTTCGTCTGGTGCCCAAAGTGAACGCCCGCTTCGAGCAACTCCTTCATCGTGATACTTGCCATGCTGTGTTTCCGATCTGGGCATCGCTGTCTGTGAGACCGGTCGAAACCTTGGCGACAGACGATTGATCCCTGGGTTGGGAGATTGAAATCCTTGCCCTCAGCGCGGCGCCAAGGGGTAACGCTATCAGCAGGGGATTCCAGGCGATAGGTAAGCACCTACAACCTGGAACCCACCGCCTGGAACCTGAAACGCAATTAGCGCTTCGAGAACTGGAACCGGGCGCGAGCACCCTTCTGCCCGTACTTCTTACGCTCTTTGCCACGCGAATCGCGCGTCACAAAACCTTCAGCCTTCAGCGTCTTGCGCAGTTCGCTGTTGAACTCCATCAGCGCCCGCGCAATCCCAAGCTTGACCGCATCCGCCTGCCCATTCACGCCGCCACCCTTCACAGTGGTGTACACGTCAAAGGTCTCGTTGATGTCGGCAATGCCAAAAGGCTGCTTCGCCGCAGCACGCTGCGCCGGGGTTACGAAATACTCCTCAAAACCCTTGCCATTCACCTTCCACTCGCCCGAACCCGGACGAAGGAACACACGGGCAATCGCGCTCTTGCGCCGCCCCGTGCCGTAATACTGAATCAAATCTGCCATCGATATCCCTCGTGGAGCGCTCGGCTCCTCAATCCCCTACGGTTAGCCGCGCAGTTCCAGCGCGACAGGCTGCTGCGCCTTGTGCGGATGATCAGCGCCCTTATAAACCTTCAGCTTGGTCGCCATCTGGCGGCCCAGCTTCGACTTCGGCAGCATGCCCTTGATCGCCTCTTCCAGAATCTTCTCCGGACGGCGCGCCAGCAGCTTCAGGTAGCCCTCTTCGCGCAAACCACCGGGAAACCCGGTGTAGCGGCGGTAAATCTTCTGTTCCGCACGCATGCCGGTTACATGGATCTTCTCGGCGTTGATCACAATTACGTGGTCGCCCATATCGATGTAGGGCACATAAAGCGGATTACGCTTGCCGGCGAGAACGCTGGCAGCCTCCGACGCAAGACGGCCGAGGGTCTTGCCCTCTGCATTCAGCACATACCACTTACGCTGAATGTCCTTGCCGCTGGGGATAACAGTCGACATCTTGGTTACTCCTTACCTCTGCCGTCTTCGTGGCCGGCGTGAAGCGCGAAGATATTGTGCCTGCCCCTGACAATCCAGGGGTTTCAAGCAGCCCCCCGTACGCACGGCCCCATGCCGGTCGAAAGGAAAGCTGACGTTTCGTCTGGAGCGCACGGAGCCTGCTAAGACACAGACTGGGGAGCGGAAACTCTCGGTCTCTCTCAACATCAGAGTGCCTGGCAACCTCGCAACGGCCGCCGAAGAGCGTCTCGCCACATTGCTTCACATCCGAAAGCTCCTCAGCTCAACCCAAACCACCGGGCGCACGGAG
>CAZZWG010000072.1:0-3443 GCA_964657685.1 Verrucomicrobia bacterium Tous-C9LFEB
CAGCTGCCAGCAAGCCGCGCTCACGCAACGTGTCCAGCGCCAGCATCGGCGGCGTGCTCACCTCCCGCTCCGGCTCGGAGAGCAGCGCATCGGCGATCTCCTGCGCCTCAAGGACAGCAAGGCTGCGACGCACGTCGATCTCGGGTTGATTCAGGTGAGTGGGCATAGGTTACGCCTCTGGATCGTTAGAGTGCTCTCGTACTCCCCGCGCGGAGCATTGTGAGAGCTGAACTTTCAGGCGGTAAAAAGGACGGACGACAAGCCAAATGGTCGGGGCGAGAGGATTCGAACCTCCGACCCCCTGCTCCCGAAGCAGGTGCGCTACCAGGCTGCGCTACGCCCCGAACCGATGTGCTTGTTGCATTGATCGACGCCCCGGGAAGGTCCACGGTGTGCGGCCCACAACCCAGGCGCGCCCGCTTCTGCCGATGTAATCATGCTAACAGAAAATGCCGGCCGCCTACCCCCATCCACACGGGCTACCTGCCCGGGGCAGGGGACTGCCCGGACGGTTGTGCCAGGGAGGGCTGCTCCTTCGCGGGCTGCGCGACATGCGGGTGGCGCAATCGCCGTGTTCCATACGCTTCGCCCTTGCGCGTGATCATGCGCTCATCGAACACGCGCGCCGAGGGCTCACTGTAACTCGCCCCGGAAGGCACCAGCACATCCCGCACCCGCCGCGCAGGCGTCTCGCCCACACGAACCTGGATCCGCATCCGGTCGATGCCCTTTTCCTCGGTGAGATATTGCCGCGCGTTCAATACGCGCTGCGCCGCCGCCTGCGACGTCTCATCGGCAGAAGCATCGCCGATCATCACAAGCCGCGCATCGGTCTGCTGCGTCAGCGTCAACGCGATGTCATCCAGGCAGCCCTTGGCCTCGTTGTCCACGCGGACTGGACGGCGCTTGTCGCGGTCAAAGCTCAGCGAACACAACTCCGCCGTCTGCGGAATCACCGGCTCTATGGGCTTGGTGACCGTCACGCGGGTTGAGAAACTGGCCTTCTGCCCAAGGTCATCCTTCACCTCGCACGTCACATCGATCGTCGTGTTGCCCAGCCCGGCCGTGGAGAGCCTTGCCGTCTTCCCGCTCGGCGTCAGGTCACCCGCGCTTGCCTGGTAGGCGTACGTCAACGCCCGGTTCTGAGGACTCACGCCAGCGGTGCTGATCTGTACGTCCGTCCCGGAAACCACCGTCGCCGGCAGTGCCGTACACGTTACCGATGGCGGATCGTAGGCCTTGACCTCAAAGGGAGCCGAGCAGTCCGCCTGGTAGCGCGCCCGCCGTCCGTCGATCACATGCCCGACCACGTTGTACTCGCCGGGCGCCAGGCCGGTGGTGTCGATGGCAACATTGCCCTCATCTGGTTTCGCCGTGCCGCCGGTCGTCTCCCAGCGCCACACGGGCTTCACTTTGGGCTGCAGATTGATCGCGCTTCCTGTCACCAGCAACGGCTCGCCCGGATGCACGAGCGTCGGCTGGGCCGAACACCCCAGCTCCACGGCGAGCGGGGGCTTGTAGTCGCCGGAGCGCAGCACCAGACCGGCAGACAGTTTGAAGGCATCTACCTCGCCGAAACCGCCCGAAACGCCGGCCGGCAGCAGCAGGGGACCATATACATCCTGCGCGTACTGAAAGTCTGCCTGGATGGGCCGCACCGCCAGGTGATTGTTCAGGATGGGCAGAACGTAGTCCACACCCGCCCCGCCCGTAACGCCCCAACCCCATTTCAACGGCTGCGTCACCGGCCCGTTATACCGGGCACCGCCGCCCAGAAAGTGCACAAACGGCACCCAGGATCCCAGCGGCAAGCGAAACACCGGCCCCACCTGTGCCGTGTACATGAGCTGATCGCATTCACTTCCTGTGCAGTTGGGGAAGTACGCCCGGTGTTCACTGTTTCCCGAAAAATAACCGCCTTCGATCTGCAATCCCACGTAGCGGTTGAAGTAGCCGCTCAGACTCGCTGTTGCATTCGGGTTCAGCACATCGCCGTACTGGAACCCGTAGATTCCGCTGTTTACCGGGTGAAACAGCCCATCGCCCGCATAGAGCTCCACTCGCGAGTCCGGATGCTCCGTACCGCCGCCGCTTGCCTGGCCTAGGGCACTGGCCGGCAGCAGCCAACTCACGGCAGCGAGAGCAACCGGCAGAAAGGCAGCCGAAAAACAGCGGAAAGGCATGCGGACAAAGCTCCTCAATCCAAACTTCGCAAAAAGAGTCAGTTCCGCAATGGGCATGCAATCGTGCAATCAGATCTCCGGAGCTCTCGTCTGCCATGCTCCGGATGGGGGCCTGCGCCGGTCGCGATCCCTGGAGGAAGCTGCGCCGGTCTCCTCTACACTGAATCAGCCCGCCACGGGTTCACACAATCCGACCTTTGGGGCATATGCGCCTCCCCTGCAACATGCCGCCGGGTGGAGAGCGCGACGCGGGTGCAGCACCAGCCACTGCTGGAGCATCCATTCTGGGGAGGACTGACCGAACTTGATCGAACGCCGCCAAATCGTGGACCTCTGGCATCGGGGTGAGATTGTCGCCCTGGCGACCCTGGTCCGCGTCGAAGGCTCCAGCTATCGCCGCACGGGTGCGCACATTGCGATCGCAGCGGACGGCTCATACGTTGGTTCCGTCTCCGGCGGCTGCCTGGAAGCCGAAATCGTCCGCAAAGCCCCCTGGCTTGTTCGCGAGGGCGCCGTCGTCCAGCGTTACTCCACCCTCTTTGACGACACCGCCGACATTCCCTATGGCCTCGGCTGCGGCGGCACGGTCGACGTCCTGCTTGAACCTGCCCATACACCCGAGTTTCATGCCGCCCTTGAAGCCCTGGCCGCCTCGCTCGAGGGCGAACATCGTACCGTCATCACCTCCCTCCCCGAGGGTTCCCCCGGTCTGACACGGGAGGTCCGCGACGGGGGCAATCGGCTGCTCTTCCAAAGCCAGACCGTCAGCACCGCAGAGACCTTCGTCGAGCACCTCACCCCTCCACAACGCCTCCACATCTTCGGCGCGGGGGAGGATGCTCAGCCCATGGTGCGCATGGCCACCCTCCTCGGCTGGACCGTCCACGTCCTCGATGGCCGCGCACAGTGGGCCCGCCCGGAGCGTTTCCCGGCGGCCCGCAGCGTCACCGCTACGTCTCGCCTCAGTGCCCTCAAACCCACCCCCGACGATGCCGTGATCCTGATGACCCACAGCTATGAGGGGGACCGCTCCTGGCTGGAGCAGATCCTGCCCTGCACCCCCCGCTACATCGGCCTGCTGGGTTCGCGTCACCGCAGCGCGCTGCTGCTTTCTGAGGCCGCGCAGGCCCTCCAGTGGCCGCTCGATCGTGCGTGCGAGCGCGTCTTTTCACCGGTTGGCCTGGACTTAGGCGGGGATGGCGCCGAGGCCGTTGCCCTCAGCGCGATCTCCGAAATCCAGGCCTGCCTGCACAACAAGCT
>CAZZWG010000072.1:3543-14191 GCA_964657685.1 Verrucomicrobia bacterium Tous-C9LFEB
GGGGCATTGTCGTGCTGCAGAACCCCGACGCCCACGAAGGCATGTCCACCTCCATCGGTACCGGCATCCGCTGGCTTTTGCAGCACCCCGTTCCCGGAGCGATCCTCATGGCCTGCGATCAACCCGGTCTCGACCCCGATCACCTTCGCGCGCTCTGCGCCGACCCGACCCGCATCACAGGCTCACGCTACGCCGATCGCACCGGGGTCCCCGCGTACTTTCCCGCCCCCGCGTTCCCGCAACTCCTCGAACTCCGTGGCGACGCCGGCGCCCGCACCCTGTTGCAACACGCTGCCGCGATTCCCAACGAGGCCCTCGCCTTCGACATCGACACCGAAGAAGACCTCCAGCGTGCCGGGGAGCGGCTCCCCGCAGGGCTCCTCTAGCTACAGGCCGCCGGCCAGCTCCCGCACAAACTCCTCAACCAGGTTTGCAGCCACGTGCCGCCGGTACCGCGCCGTGGACCGGATGTCATCGATCGGCCTAGCCTCCGCAAAGACGGCCGCCCGCCCCCGCATCAGCGTAGTCTCGAGGTCCGCGGCTTCCAACGAAGCCCCTCGTAGAGCCTCCTCCGTCCCCGCCAGCCGCAAAGGCCGATCCGCCAGCGAAGCCGCCCCCAGCCGCACCTCCACCACTCGCCCGTTCTTCACGGCGGCAACCCCCGCAAGCGCCGTCTTCGAAATCGCCTGCGCCTTCCGCGTTCCCACCTTCCGGATGTACTGCCGCGCGCCCGGCGCCACCCGCTTCACGGACACGCTATACACAAGTTCCTCGACGCGCAGAGCCGTCCGCTTGTACCCGAGATGGAACTCCCGGTACGGGATCGTGCGCTGCCCGGAAGCGCTCACCAGGGTGATCTCCGCGTCATACGCCAGCAGCGCCGGAGGTGTATCCGCCGCAGGCGAGGCATTGCAGATGTTGCCGCCAATCGTCCCGCGGTTCTGGTTCGCAATCGACCCCGTCCAGGAGGCCGCCTCCGCCAGCAAAGGCCAGTCACGTACGACTTCCGCCGACGCGCGAATCTCCGAAAACGTGGTTCCCGCCCCGATATGAACGACATCCCCCTCCACGCGCAGAAAGCGCAGGTCCTCCAGGTGTTGAATCGACACCATGGACCGTGCAGACAGCCGCCCGGTGTTGAACGCCACCATCAACTCCGTCCCACCGGCTATCGGCACATGCCGTCCTGGCTCCTCCGCAAGCATGGCCAGGACCGAATCCAGCGAGGCGGCCCGCGTTAAGCGAAAGTCCCGGGCCTCAAAGCGCACGTGGCTCCGCCAGCAGCACACTCGCCGCCTCTACCGCCTCGAAGATCCGCATATAGCCCGTACACCGGCAAAGATTGCCCGCCAAGCCCTCGGCAATCTGCCCGCGCGACGGCCGTGGATGCTTCTCCAGCAGATGCTTCGTCGCCAGGATCATTCCCGGCGTGCAGATGCCGCACTGCGCCCCACCGCACTCTAAGAAACACTGCTGAAGGGGGTGCAGATGGGCGGCCTCCCCCACCCCCTCAATCGTCCCCACCCGCGCTCCCTCCACCTGCAGCACAGGCACCAGGCAGGAGTTCACCAGCACCCCGTCCACCAGCACAGAGCAGGCCCCGCACTCCCCCTCACCACACCCTTCCTTCGTCCCCGTCAGCCGCAGGTCCTCACGCAGCACGTCCAGCAGCCGCTTCATCGGCGGAACGTCCACGCTCACCGGAAGACCGTTCACCTCGAGGCCAATCGACACCAGGCTCACGCCAGAACCTCCGTCCGGGTGTCCCGGTCGATCTCGGGCGCAAGCTCCTCCGTGCCCCCCAGCCCCGGCTCCGTAAAGCTCGTGAAGCGCTCGAACAGGTCCTCCGGCAGCAGCGGTATGGCGTGGAATGAAACTCCCGTCGCATTCTCAATCGCGTTCAAAATGGCAGGGGCAGGCCCATCCATCGGCAGCTCTCCTATGCCCTTTGCTCCGCCCGGCCCATGCACGCTCGGCACCTCCGCAAAGTGCACATGGATCTCCGGCAGATCCACGCTCGTCGGCATGATGTAGTTCGTCATCTGGTTGTTCATTAACCGGCCTCCCGCGTACTCACACCGCTCATACAGCGCATAGCCAATCCCCTGCGCCACCCCACCCTCAATCTGCCCCTTCGCCAGCACCGGATGCAGGATCTTCCCTACCTCCTGCAGCGCATCGAACCGCGTCACGGTAGCCGCATAGGTATTCATGTCCACGGCGACCTCGGCCACATAAACCGCCCACGCATAGTCCGGATACGCATCCCCGCGATACAGCTCATCATCCCAAACGACGGGCTTCACGGGCTGGTAGTGCACACAGGCTTCGAGCGTCGCATGCTCGGCGATAAATCGCGCCGAGGCCTTTCGAAAGTCCTCCTCCGTGTGCTGACTTCTCGGCAGTCCAGCAAAGTCGCGCAGTGTCCGGAGCATCTTTTCCGCCGCCCGCTCCACCAGCTTGCCCACGATCATCGCCGTGCGGCTCGCCACGGTCGGCCCCGAGTTCGGCACCCGCGCCGTATCCGGCAACTCAATCCCTACTGCGTCGTACGGAAGCCCCAGGGCATCCGCAGCCACCTGGCACAAAATCGTATTCGTCCCCTGCCCAAACTCCGCCGACGACACCAGCACCTGCGGCCGCAGCGTCGCCGGATCCACCGCCAGCCGCACCTCCGAATTCAAGCGCCGTTCCCCCGATCCCGTAAACCCCGCTCCATGCATAAAACACGCAAATCCCACTCCCCGCTTGATCGCCGACCCGCGATTCTGCTCCGCAAACCGCGCCAGCTTCTCGTAGTACCCAGCCTCCTCGAGCGCCCGCGTCAGCAAACCCCCCATGTCCACCGGCGACTCCAGCAACTGGCCCGTAGCTGTCCGGTCCCCCGTCTCTAAAAAGTTCCGCCGCCGCAACTCCTCCGCACTCAGCCCCACCATCCGCGCAATCCGGTCCATATGCCGCTCCAGCGCAAATAACGACTGCGGCGCCCCAAACCCCCGGAACGCCCCATGCGGCGCGATATTCGTCGCCATCGCCTTCGACCGCACCCGCAGAAACGGCCACTTGTACGGCCCCGGTGCATGGATCGTCCCCCGCGACAACACCACCGGCGACAGCGTGGAGTACGCCCCGCCATCAATCGCAAACTCAATCGTCCCGGCCAGTAGCTTTCCGTCTTTACTCACTGCCGTCTTATGGCGAGTCCGCGATGGATGACGCTTCGTCGTCGCCGCCATATCCTCCGCGCGGTCATACACCATCTTCACCGGGTACCCACACTTCATCGCCAGCAAAGCCGCATGTGACCCGATCACAGAAGGGAAGTCTTCCTTGCCTCCAAAAGCCCCACCCGTCTCCGTCTGGATCACCCGGCACTTCTCCGCAGGCAAACCAAACACCACCGTCAGCGCATGCACCAGGTAGTACGGGCACTGCATCGATCCGCGCACACACACACTCTCCACCACGCCATCCGCATCGCGAAAACACTCCGCGATGACGCCATTCGGCTCGATATACAGCTGTTCCTGCGCCCCCGTCGTGTACTCGCCCTCCACAATGAAATCAGCCTGTTCAAACGCCTCCGCCAGGCCGTCCTCAGTCGCCTCAGCCTCCCCGCTGTACATCGTGTACGTCTTGAAACAATTCGCCGTAGCGCCCCAATCCGCCCCGTCCCAAATGATTCGTTCGGCATCCTCGTCGGCAACTGCCCGCTCACTCTCTTCCATGGTGAACACCCCCGGCAGTTCGTCATATTCCATCCGCACCGCAGCCACTGCGCGCAACAGCGCACCCTTCTCCGGGTGCGCAATCAACAGCACCGGTTCCTCAACATGGTTTATAAACTCCGCCGCCAGGCACGGATGATCCTTGGTTAAATGGACGATCGTATTCTCCCCGGGAATATCGCTCGCCCGCACCACCGCATACTCATCCCACGGCACATCCGGTGAGAAGTGCACCGCCCGGATCCGCCCCCGCGCAACTGCCGACCGCACCGTTGCCCCGTGCCACATCCCCGGCAGCACGAGGTCATCCACATACGCTGCGGAGCCCAGCACCTTCGCCCGCCCCTCCTTGCGGAGCGGCGAGGTCCCCATCACCGGTGCTCTTTGCTCGGTCATTGCGCGACGCGCCTTTGTGCTACGGGTTTCGGAAGAGCATATCCAAACTCACGCCGCGCGTCACCGCCCCAATAGCTGTACCGCCTCGCTAGAAGTGCCTCAACTTAGGCCGCGGCGCCTCACCCACTTCACTCGCCGCCCGCACCGCCTCCGGCGACGGCACGACGGTGGGCCGCTCGATGCGCTCGATCGAACGTGTCACCAGATCTCGCGATCCAAGCCCCACCGCCAGCGACAACGCAAACACAATCCCGCCAAACAGAATGCCAAACGCAAGCTCAACAATGGTCCCACCGATGCGCAGATGGTCCAGTGCCATCGCCGCCGTGAGCACAAGCACGAGCCATTTCACGCCTAGCGACAACACCCGCGCATATTGCAACTGCGCATTCACCGCCCCGATCAGCACCGACCGCGAAAGAAAACGCGCGACCAACCCGCCGGCGAGCAACAGCAGCACGGCTCCAACCAGGTGGGTTAGGTAGGGCAGCACAAACATCTCCACCTGCGCATTGGCGGAGTACGCCGCATCGAACGCGGTAATCCCCACGGCCACGCCGACAACGATGAAGAGCCACAGCAGTGTGCGCGCAACCAGCGCCGTCGGCGAGTGTGCCGGCGACCAATCCCCCAGCGTCGTCACTGCGCCCGGCAACCGGAATGCCGACACCCGCTCATCAAATCTGAGCTGGGTCAGGATCTTGCGGCAGATTACCGCCACCAGCCAGCCCAACAGCGTGAGCAGAACAATCGACAGCAGAAACACCAGGATGCCGGGCAAAAAAGCCGCCAGGACATCAATCACGCGATGCGTGGACTGCCGGAGAGCGGATTCGATCTGTGATCCCATAATCTTCCTTTCGGCGCAGCCCTGACGAGCGCGCACATAGCCTGACGGCCTCTATGGATTGAAACGGTCCGGCCAGCGCCAGCGAGACACCAGGTAGGGCTTCTCCTGCTCAAAGGCCGAAGCCGTCGCTTCCAGAAAGCCGTCACTGCCGCTGACGCGCAACTCACTCGCCACCCACGCCAGGTATAACGGCGTGAGCGCGCCCAGCAGATGCCCGCGGTTCAACGTCCGCATATGGAATGCCAGTGCAAAGTCATAGATCACCCGCGCCCATAGATTGGGCGAGAACGAAAAGCTCTCGGGTGCGCTCAAGCTGAGCTTCTTCAACGCCAGCAAGGTCTGCGGCGGTAAGACCAGTGACCAGATCTCGCGAAGGTTTGAAAACGCCAGCCGGAAGCCATCCACCAGCGACCGGATCTCTTCGGCTGCTTCGGCCGGCAAGCTCACCGCGGTCAGCGAAAACTGCCGCGGGATCGGAAGAGTACGCGCCCTCTGCCAGAAGGTCGCCTTGTTCTCAATATCCGCAAACAACGATGAAGTCACCGCCGGAAATAGCACGTTGAAGTCGGCTTCCTGCGGCCGTGGCAACGTCCTCTCCCCACCCTCTGACTGGCGGACGGCGTACCCCGCGATCGATGCCTCCGCGACAGGCCAGACCAGCCCATCTTCCGATGGCACCCCTGACCGCGCGGCCACGTTCGCCAACCGCTGCAGCATACGCGCCGAGAGCGCTGCATCCAGCGGCAGCGGAAACCGCACATCCACCCCGAACAACGCACGCGTCAGCGGATACAACAGCGCCGAATTCACCAGGCCCTCCTGCGGGCCGGTCCTGTACCGGGGCACCACCAGGTCGGCATTGCCCATCAGTGCCTGTCGCAGACCCAGCACCGCTTCACTCCCCAGCGAGCCCGCATCGCTCCCCAGCAGCAGAACGCCACGCAGGCTACGCTGCTCCACAACGCGCGCCGCTGCCGCGTAGTCCGCCGCATTCAGCACCCACTCACTGTCCGTGCGCTGCAAAGGGTAGGGAATCAGCACACAGTTCGAGTCCGCCACCGGCTGCTCTTCGGCCTGATCCGGCGACGAAATCAGCAGAGGCTCACCCGGCAGAATCTCCCCCAGCCGCCGCACCATCGCTCCCAGTTCATCGGACGGCATCGAGGGCAGGCAAACCGCAAAGCTGGCCTGCTGTGGTGGGGGCGCCAGGGTCTCCGGGGAAGACACGGGTTCAACAGTCGGAACAGTAGACATCAAGCAGCTCCTGTTTCGTCAGATGCTGTTCCGAGCAGCGTCAACAAACCGCGCATCGGGATGGAAAGCCAAGTCGGCCGGTTGTTCAACTCATACAGCAGTTCATAGAAGGCCTTCTCCAGCAGCAAACAGGCCAGCATCGTCTTCGCTTCCTCAGCCTGCGGCAGCAACTCCGGCCTTGCCTTCACCGCTTCAGCATACCCCTGCAGGAAGGCCGCCGAACTCGCATTCTCCCAAAGCGTGGCCCACGGCCGCACTGCTTCGACCGTATCCGGCCGTCGTTGCGTCGCCCGTTGCAGCCCGGATTGCGCTGCATAACTGAAACTCCGCAGCATCCCGGCAACATCACGCAAGGGCGATTGCTTCTTGCGCCGGTCCTCCAGTGATCGCGCCGGCTCACCCTCAAAGTCCACCAGCAGGAAGTCTGACCGCGACCGCAGCGTCTGCCCCAGGTGGTAGTCGCCGTGGATGCGGATGCGTTGCCCGAACCGCGCCGCGTCGCCCGCGAGCCCTGCGAGCAAGCTCTCCAGGGACCCACCCGCTTCCAGCAAGCGTGACGCCTCCTCGCGGATCTCCGCAGGCACCTTGTCCATCCCGGCGCGGAGGGTCTCCAAAGCCGCCCGTGCCTGCGCCAGGATCCGTTCGCGGTCGGCTGCCAACTCACTATCCGAGTAGGCTTCTGCGGAAAACGCCTGGTTCGTCGTCGGCGTCGCAAGCGCCACGTGCAGTTCACCTGTACGCCGCCCCAGCAACTGCGCCGCCTCCAGGTACAGCCCCGCGTGCTCTCGCGCTTCGGCCGGGATCTCATTGGCCTCGCCGATCCGTGCCGTTGACCCTGTGGTCGACGGCGCAGGGCAGTTCGCGACGGATTCGAAGTACCGCGCCAACTCCTCCAGCGTCCAGTCCCAGCCATCGCCCTCGTTCGGCGCGAAGACCTGCAGGAACGCCAGCGTCGTCCCATCGTCGGTCCGGTGCAGGTCCCCGAGGTATGCCGGAATGTTCCCGTACTGGGCCACCTCGGTGAGGAACCGCGAGACTTCAACATCCGGGTTCTCGCCCACCTGCAGCCGGCGGAACAGCTTCAGGATGGCCTTGTCGCCATACAGGATCGACGTATTCGACTGCTCCGCTGACCCCACCCGCGACGGCAACTCAAGCAACTCGCGCCCATCGAGTGACTTCGCCTTTGTTGCAGCAAACGATGCATGGGACGAGCCCAGCTCCAGTGCAACCTCCGAACCTCGCACAATCAGGCTCAACAACGCCTGGCGGAACTCCGCGCTGGCCGTTCCGTCGAACAAGGTGACCGGCCCCTCTTCGCGGTTCAGCGTCGCAATCACCGCGGCAGGGCTCTTCTCCCGAATCGTCTCGGCCTCGCCATCGGTAGCCAGCGCCAAGGGCAGTTGATACAGGTCGGAACTGCCGTCCTCGTAAGAAACACTCACGGTTGCCAGCGCCGCTCCGGTATCGGGAATCGCCGAAACGGACCCAAGCTGTGTCGCCTTGATCGTTCGCGACTTGCCGCCGAACCAGCGCCGCTGCGTGAGGTATCCCGGCAGCACCTGCGCCACTGCCGCAACGCTGGCCTCGGTGAGCAGAGCGCCCAGACTGTTCAACGGCATTACCGCCTGGCCTACCCGCTCCATCACTGCCTCGACCGGCTGCTCCACGGTGGGCGCTTCCGGCACCGGCGCGGCATCCTGCAGCTCCAGCCAAAGGAAGCTGTACGGCGCCAGTGTCAAGGCATAGGGTGCTCTTTCCACCACGGGAAATTGCACATACCCCAGCATCTCCACGGGCTGCCGCCCCACGTATTTGCTCAAATCCAACTGCACAGGCTGTGCGAAGCGCGACAGGTTGGCGGCACACAGCACCATCTCGCAGTGGCCGTCTTCAAACTCATAGCTGCGGATGTAGGCGAGAATCTTGCGGTTCGCCGGATGCAGGAACTCCAGCGTCCCACGTCCAAATACACGGAACAGCTTGCGCAGCGCAATCATGTTGCGCGACCAGTGCAGAAGGCTGGACGGGTCCCCCTGTTGCGCCTCCACGTTGATCGCCTGATAGCCCCAAACCGGGTCCATAATCACTGGAAAATACAACTTCGCCGGCACGGCCTTCGAGAACCCCGCGTTCCTGTCCGAGTTCCACTGCATCGGCGTACGCACCCCGTTGCGGTCGCCCAGGTAGATGTTGTCCCCCATCCCGATCTCGTCGCCGTAGTACAGGATGGGCGTCCCCGGGAAGCTGAACAGCAGCGAGTTCAGCAGCTCAATGCGGCGCCGGTTGTTATCCAGCAACGGCGCAAGCCTTCGCCGAATGCCCACGTTGATCCGCATGCGCGGGTCAGCCGAGTAGGCCATGTACATGTAGTCCCGCTCTTCGTCGGTCACCATCTCGAGCGTCAGCTCATCGTGGTTGCGCAGAAACAATCCCCACTGGCAGTTGGGTGGAATGTCCGGCGTCTGCGCCATGATGTCCGTGATGGGCAGCCGGTCTTCCTGCCGCACCGCCATGTAGATCCGCGGCATCAGCGGGAAATGAAAGGCCATGTGGCACTCATCGTCATCGCCAAAGTAGGGCCGCACATCCGCCGGCCACATGTTGGCTTCCGCCAGGATCAGCCGGTTCTCATATTCTTCATCGATCACCCGCCGCACTTCCTTGATCTTGACGTGTGTCTCGGGCACGTTTTCGCAGCTCGTGCCATCCCGTTCGACAAGGTAGGGAATCGCGTCCAGCCGCAGGGCATCCACACCCATGTCCAGCCAAAAGCGCATGGCCTGCAGAACCTCATGCATCACGCGCGGGTTGTCGAAGTTCAGATCAGGCTGATGGGAAAAGAAGCGGTGCCAGTAGTACTGCCCCGCCACATCATCCCATGTCCAGTTCGACTTCTCCGTATCCGTGAAGATGATCCTGACGCCGTCGTAGAGCTTGTCCGTATCGCTCCACACATACATGTCCCGCTCCGGCGAGCCCTTCGGCGAGTTGCGCGCCGCCTGGAACCACGGGTGCTGATCCGACGTGTGATTGATTACCAACTCAATCATCACCTGCATGTCCCGCGCGTGCGCCGCATCCAGGAACTCCCTGAAGTCGGCAATCGTCCCGTAACTCGGGTTCACATCCAGGTAGTCCGCAATGTCATACCCATCATCCTTCAAAGGCGATGGAAAGAACGGCAGCAGCCAGAGGCAAGTCACCCCCAGGTCCTGCAGGTAGTCCAGCTTTGAGATCAGCCCCTGAAAGTCCCCAATCCCGTCCGCATTCGAGTCGGCAAACGCTCGCACATGCAGTTCATAGATAATCGCGTCCTTGTACCAAAGCGGATCGGTGGTGCTGGCGGGTTTCTTCACTGGCAATGCGCGCGTCCTCGTTCCCCTTACGATGCGCCGATGCCCCACGGTGTTTGATCCCCGTCCACAACCCGGCACCTGCGCTCGTGCATACAATGGCACTCGCGAAGCCTTGGCATCGCGGCGGGATGAGCCCGGGCCAGGGTCAAGCCTGCTTTCCCCTAACCCGTAGCCGCTCAGGAAGGCAGGGTAGCGGAAGAGGGAACCGGGTTCGCCGTGGTAACGGCAGGCGGCACAACCCGCAGCACATGCGCCGGCAACTCCGGCCGCAGCGCCACATAACACCACTCCTTCCACAGATACCGCGCCCCGGTCAACAGGTCTTCCACCTCAAACTCCTCGTCCCACGGCACGCCCAGAACATCCATCCGCAACTGCAGCCACGCCGTCTGCTCCGCGGTTGTGTCCAGGTTCACCACCACCAGCACCGCATTCGACCCATCCCCGGTCACCTTGGAATAGCACAGGATCTGCTCGTTCTCGGCCTTATGGAAGTGCAGCCCCTCATTGCGCTGCAGCGCCGGGTTCTCGCGCCGAATGGTATTCAATTGCGTAATCTCGGGCGCAATCGAAATCGGATCCGACCGGTCCCATGCCCGGATCTGGTACTTCTCACTATCCAGGTACTCCTCTGAACCCTTTTTCCCCGCCGCAGGCTTCGCCGGCCGCCAGTCACACAATTCATACGCCGGGCCATAGATGCCCCAGTTCGCGCTCAGCGTAGCCGCAAGGATCGCCCGCTGCAGAAACACCGAGCGCCGCTCCGCCGGGTCCGCCACCTGCAACTGTTCATGCAGGATATCCGGTGTATTCGGCCACACATTCGGACGGAAGAAATCCCGTACCGGCGGGTTACAGATCTCCTCAAAGTAGTCCTGTAGCTCCTTCTTCGTCTGCCGCCATGTGAAGTACGTATACCCCTGCGAATACCCACCTTTCGCCAGCGAGTACATCACGTGCGGCCGTGTAAACGCCTCCGCCAGAAGCACTACCTCCGGGGTGTCTCGATGGATTGCCTCGATGCACCACTCCCAGAAGGGCAGCGCCTTGGTGTGCGGATT
>CAZZWG010000073.1:0-13947 GCA_964657685.1 Verrucomicrobia bacterium Tous-C9LFEB
TTTCCGGAGGCGAAGGCGTTGATTGCGAGCCTGGTGGAGGCTTTGGGGGAGGTGCCTGTGCCGCGGCTGGTGGCGTTGAGTTCGATAGGGTCAGAGAAGACGAGCGGATTGGGATTGATTACGACGACGCACCTGCTGGAAGAGGCGCTGGGGAAGGTGGAGTTTCCTGTGGCGTTTCTGCGGGCGGGGTCGTTCCTGGAGAACTATGTTGGGGGAATGGGGATGGCGAAGGAGTCGGGGGTGTTTTATACGTTCTATTCGCCGACGGGGAGGGCTGTGCCGATGATCGCGACTGAGGATATTGGGAAAGAGGCGGCGCGGTTGCTGGTGGAGGGGTGGCGTGGGAAGAAGGTTGTGGAGATAGGGTCGCCGTTGAGTGCGGATGATTTGGCGGAGGCGATGGGGAAGGTGCTGGGGCGGACGGTGCGGGCGGAGGCTATACCCCGGGAGCGTTGGGGGGCAACGCTGGCGTCGTTTGGGATGACGGGGACGGAGGCGTTTGAGGAGATGACGGAGGCGATGAATACCGGGTGGATTGCGTTTGGAGTGCCAGGGGCGGAGAGGGTGGCTGGGACGTTGACGGCGGTGGAGGTTTTTCGGCGGGCGAGGGGGTGAGTTGGTTGCGGGAAAGGGAAAGGCCTTCGCAGATGCGAAGGCCTTTTGTTGTTGGGTCGTGCTTACGCGGGGTGCTGCTCAAGGAACTGGTTGATTTCGTTGTATTCGTTTTCGGAGAGGCGGAAGGTTGCTGCGGGGAGAACGCCTTCTACCTGTTGGGCGCTGCGGCCGCCGACGATGGCTGCGGTGATGGCGGGGTTGTGGAGGGTCCAGGCGATGGCGACTACGCCGGCTTCTACGTTGTGGCGGGAGCCGATTTGCTTGAGGAGGTCGGATAGCGCGAGGTTGCGGGTGAGCTGGGGTTCCTGGAACTCTTTGCGGTTGCGGCGGTGGTCGTCTTCGGGCATGGCCTGGATGCGTTCACGGGTCATGGCGCCTGTGAGCAGGCCGCTTTGCATGGGCGAGTAGTTGATGACGCCGATGTTGTGCTTCTGGCAGAAGGGGAGGATTTCGGGCTCGATTTTGCGGGTGAGCATGGAGTAGTGGGGTTGGAGGCTGGTGATGGGAGCGATTTTCTGGACGCGTTCCATCTGGGCGACGTTGAAGTTGGAGACGCCGAGGAAGCGGATTTTGCCCTCGCGCTGGAGGTCGGCCATGGTTTGCCAGCCTTCCTCGATTTCGGGCTCGGGGTTGGGCCAGTGGATCTGATAGAGGTCGATGGCTTCTACGCCGAGGCGCTTGAGGCTGGCTTCGCACTCCTGGCGGACTTTCTTGAGGGAGTTGACGATTTTGCGGGCTTCTGGGCCCTCGGTGGCCCAGGTCATGGAGCATTTGGTGAAGACGAAGGGTTTGGTGGGGGCCTGTTTGAGGGCCTGGCCGACGATCTCTTCGGAATGGCCGAGGCCGTAGACGGCGGCGGTGTCGATCCAGTTGACGCCGGCTTCGAGGGAGCGGTGGATGGCGGCGAGGGAGTCGTTATCGTCCTGGGCGCCCCAGGCGTATTGCCAGTTGCCGCCGCCGATGGCCCAGGCGCCGAAGCCGATGGCGGTGAGGTGGAGGTCGGAGCTACCGAGTTGTTTGGTTTGGCCGAGGGTGGCGGTTGGTGTGCTCATGGGAGGTTGGATGCGGCGTAGATGGCAGGGCTAAAGCCCGGTTCTGAGGTGGAGTATGCTGCAGGCGGAAGAAGGTGCTGAAGCACTCGAAATGCCGTATCCGGACGAACCAAGCCGCTGGAACAGCATGCTTCTGTTGGGACTTAGGCTGGGCTAAAGACTCACCCTTCCCGTTCCCTCCCTTTTTCAGCGCACTCTCGTGCGTGCCTCTACACCAGGCTGGTCAGGTAGTGGCTGCTGCTAAGCGGTCCAGGAGCGAGAGGAGACGGAGTGTGGTGAACAGCGCGCGCGAAATTGGCGATACGAAACAGGTTTGCGCGGCATCGAAAGAGGGACGGAGAAGGAGATTATTCGTGATTGCAGCGGCGACGAATACGGGCGGACGACGTCCGCGGGTGGTGATTGTGGGGGCGGGGTTTGGGGGGATTCATGCGGCGCAGGGGCTGAAGAAGGCGGCGGTGGATGTGACGGTGCTGGACCGGCGGAATCACCATACGTTTCAGCCGTTGCTGTACCAGGTAGCGCTGGCGGTGTTGTCGCCGGGGGATATTGCGCAGCCGATCCGGTCGATTCTGCGGGATCAGAAGAATACCGAAGTGCTGATGGATGAGGTGGTGGGGGTGGATACGGCGGCGCGGCGGTTGCATGTGAAGAGCGGCGCGGAGCTTGTGTATGACTACCTTGTGGTTGCGACGGGGGCTACGCACAGCTACTTTGGGCATGATGAGTGGGCTAAGCTGGCGCCAGGGTTGAAGAGCGTGGAGGATGCCACGGAGATTCGGCGGCGGGTTTTGCTGGCGTTCGAGCTGGCAGAGCGGCAGAAGCTGGAGACGGGGTCGCACCCGCCGTTGAACTTTGTGGTGATTGGGGGCGGGCCGACGGGCGTGGAGTTGGCGGGGGCGATCTCGGATATTGCGCGGCTGTATATGACGAAGGATTTCCGGCATATCGATCCAGGGTCGGCGAATGTGATGATCCTGGAAGGATCGCCGAACATCCTGGGGGCGTACCCGAAGGATTTGCAGAAGAAGGCTGTGGACCAGTTGGCGGCGCTAGGGGTGAAGTGCCGGACGGGGGCGCATGTGACGGAGATTGGCCCCGGGTTTGTGAAAGTGGGCGAGGAGCGGATTGAGAGTGTGTGCACGCTATGGGGGGCGGGTGTGCAGGCTTCGCCGCTGGGCAAGCTGCTGGGATTCCCAACGGATAAGAAAGGGTGCGTATTTGTGGACGCGCACTTGAATCCGCCGGAGCACCCGGAGATATTTGTGCTCGGAGACCTGGCGCATGTGGAGGAGAACGGCAAGCAGGTGCCGGGGGTTGCGCAGCCGGCGATGCAGATGGGTGACTATGCGGCGAAGCGGATCCAGTTGCTGATGGACGGTGGCGACCGGGCGGCAAAGCAGAAGCCTTTTCACTACTTCGACAAGGGTGATATGGCGACAATTGGGCGGAAGGCGGCCGTGGCTCGGGTGGCGTGGCCCTTCCATGCGCACCTGGGCGGGTTCCTGGCCTGGTTGATGTGGCTGGCCGTGCATATCTTCTTCCTGATTGGGTTCAGGAACCGGTTAGGGGTGTTTCGGAGCTGGTTCTGGACGTATGTGACGCTGCGGGACGGCGTGCGGCTGATTGTCGGGTCGCAGGATCTGCCGGGATGGGCGGGGTTGACGGCAGGGTCTGCCCCGGATGCATCGGGGATGCCGTCGACGTCGGTGGGCCGGGCGGAGGCGGCGGCTCCGGTCGGTTAACGGAACCAGCTGCAGCGACGCAGGAGGCGCCACCTACAGGAACGGCATCCCAAGCTGCAACGGGCGGAGTGTCCGTTTGAGGGCAGGGATCCAGATATGGCAAAGGCTGTGGTGGTGGCGAAGGGCCGCAAGGTTCGGTACGCGGTGGTCGGGATTGGATGGATTTCGCAGAGCTCGTTTTTGCCCGGGGTGGAGCATACGGGCAACAGCGAGGTTGTGGCGTTTGTGAGCGGCCATGAAGAGAAGGCCGCCAAGGTGGGGGAGAAGTATGGGGTTTCGGCGCTCTACAGCTATGAGGAGTATGACGAGCTGCTGGGGTCGGGAACGATCGATGCGGTGTACCTGGCGACGCCGAATTTCGACCATGTGGATCTCTCGGTGCGGACGCTGAAGGCTGGGATTCACCTGCTGCTCGAGAAGCCGATGGCTGTGTCAGTGGCGCAGTGTGAGGAGATTAATGCGGCCGCTGAAGAGAGCGGGGCGAAGCTGATGATTGCCTACCGTCTGCATCATGAGCCGGGGACGTTGAAGGCGTTTGAGGTAGCACGGTCGGGGAAGCTGGGGCAGTTGCGGTACTTCAATTCTTCGTTTTCGCAGCCGGTGAACTATCAAAACCACCGGGCGAAGCATGGGTTCTGGGCGGGCCCGGTAGCGGACATGGGGCCTTACCCGATCAACACGGTGCGGAACCTGTTTACGGCCGAGCCGATCGAGGTGAGTGCGCTGGGGGTGAGGACCGACCCGGAGCGGTTCAGAGATTTTGACGATCAGGTTGTGGTGAATCTGAAGTTTCCTGGTGAGCGTGTGGCGACGATGGTGGTGAGCTACTCGGGCGCGGAACAGGAGGATTACCGGGTGGTGGGGACGCTGGGCGATTTGTTTTCAAGCCCGGCCTACGGGGTGAACCAGGCGATGAAGCACGTGTATACGGTGGGAAAGAGCAAGAGTGAAGAGACGTTCCCGAAGACGGATCACTTTGGAGGGGAGTTGCAGTACTTCTCCGATTGCATTCGCGAGGGGAGAGACCCGGAGGCGGATGGGGAAGAGGGGTTGCTGGATGTGCGGGTCATTGCGGCTGTGGAGCGTGCGTTGACTACCGGTCAGCCGCAGGTTCTGGAGCCGTATACGCGGCGTCGGCGGCCGGTGGTGGAACAGGCAGTGGAGCTGAAGGCGCCCAAGGAGCCGCAGTTGATCGATGCGCACAGGCCGCAGGATGGGCGGTAGCCGGGCGGCGGTTTGATTCAAGGTGAATGGAGTGGATGGATGGCGGATGTGGGACAAGAGGTGAGTGCGGCGGGGCTTTCGCGTAGGAATTTTCTTCGCAAGACGGCGGCGGCTTTGGCTGCGACAGCGGCGGTTGCGCCGGTCATGAGCCAGGCGCAGATGACGGGGCAGAACCCCGTGCCGCCGAAGATGGAGGTGGCGAAGCCGGAGGGGCAGGCACTGCGGTCGGCGGATCATCACCAGGCGAATGAGCAGCAGGTGGGGCCGAATAACACGGTGAATGATGGGTTGAATCCGGATTCGGTGTGGTCGCCGGAGACGGATGACGGGACGATGAAGCCGTTCAAGTATTCGTTCGACCTGGCGCGGAAGGAGATCGATTCGGGCGGGTGGACGCGGCAGGTGACGGTGCGGGACCTGGCGGTATCGAAGAATATGGCCGGGGTGGAGATGCGGTTGATCGCAGGCGGTGTGCGGGAGTTGCACTGGCACCAGTCCGCGGAGTGGGCGTACATGATTTATGGGCATGCGCGCATTACGGCGATCGATCCGGAGGGGAACAGCTTTGTGAATGATGTTTCGGCGGGCGATCTATGGCTGTTTCCTAGCGGGAATCCGCACTCAATTCAGGGTCTCGGGCCGGATGGGTGCAAGTTTCTGCTGGTGTTTAACCAGGGGGACTTCGATGAGTTTGCGACGTTCCTGTTGAGTGACTGGTTCCGGCATACGCCGAAGGAGGTGCTGGCGAAGAACTTCGGGACGAGCGAGGCTACGTTTGCCAATCTGCCGAAAGAGAAGCTGTACATCTTTCAAAGCCAGTTGCCGCGCGGGCTGGCGGAAGAGCAGGCGCAGGCGGCGGAGGGGACGGGGAAGATCGAGGAGAAGTTTGTGTTCCGGCCGTCGCAGCATCCGCCGACCGCGAAGCATGCGGGCGGGGAGGTGTTGATTGTGGACCGGAAGACCTTTCCGGTGACGGACATTGCGGCGGCGATTGTGCGGTTGAAGCCGGGGGGCCTGCGGGAACTGCACTGGCATCCGCTTTCGGATGAGTGGCAGTACTATGTGTCCGGCAAGGGCCGAATGACGGTATTTGACGCGGGCGGGAAAGCGCGGACGATGGACTTCACGACGGGGGACGTGGGGTACATCGAGTATTCGCGGCCGCACTACATTGAGAACACAGGGGACGAGGAGTTGGTGTTCCTGGAGGTGTTTCCGATCAGCACGTATCAGGACATTTCCGCGACGACGTGGCTGGCGCACACACCGTCACGGCTGGTGGACGAGCACCTGCATACGGGGGAGGAGTTTCTGCGCGGACTGGCGAAGAAAGAAGTGGTGATGGTGCCTGTTTCCTGAGGGCCGCCTGCAAAGAGCGACAGGAGCAAGGACAGCTTCTGCAGTCCTCGCTCCTCCGCCGGGCAATTAGCGGCTCACGAGTTGAGGAACGGCCTGCGATCCGGCATTGCGGATAGAGGGACGGTTTTTTGCGGAGGCGCGCCTGGACATTCCGGGTTGCTCATAGACAGAGCTGTTCATGGTTGCGGCGCGGACTACGGCTTCACAGGCATAGCAGTGATGACCGCCGTTCATGGCTGCTAGACGCTTACTGCAATTCAAGCAGAAGCGGGCCTGGACGGGAACGAGGGTGAGGGAAGTAAAAAAATCAGTCATGGAAGAAGCTCGGCTTGACAGGGATTTTTGTGACCACTTCGTGATCACGTATTGGAGTTTGCAAGAGAACGGGTTGGGCTGTATGTAACACTTCTCGGCCAACCGGTGGAAGTGGGGGGATTGACGCCAAAGGGCAAGGACTCTAGAGTCCTTACCCCGTGACCTTGCCCTAAGCGTTAATGGGTTCGCCGACGTCCTCGTGGGAGCCGACGGTGACGGGCGTGAGCCAGTTGTAGCGGTCGGGGGTGAGACCGTGGAGGATGTCGAAGTAGGCTTTGTGGAGGGTTCTGGTAATCGGGCCCATGGTGCCGTCACCGATGAGGATGCGGTCCACGGAGCGGAGATGGGTGACTTCGGCGGCTGTGCCGGTGAAGAAGGCTTCGTCGCAGATGTAGAGGAACTCGCGGGGCAGGGCCTGCTCGACGATGGGAATGCCGTGCTGGCGAGCGAGGACGAGAACCGAGTCGCGGGTGATGCCGTTGAGCACGGAGTTGGCGAGCGGCGAGGTGTAGAGGACGCCTTTGCGGACGAGGAAGAGGTTTTCGCCCGAGCCTTCGGAAAGATAGCCGTTGCGATCGAGGGCGATGCCTTCGACGTAGCCGTTGATGTCGGCTTCCATGCGGATGAGCTGCGAGTTCATGTAGTTGGCGCCGGCTTTGGCGAGGGAGGGCATGGTGTTCGGGGCGAGGCGATTCCAACTGGAGACGCAGACATCGGCGCCGGTATCGCCCTGGACGTATTTGCCCCAGGGAAAGTTGGCGATATAGATCTCGACGGGTGATTTGAGGGGATTGACGCCGATTTCGCCGTAGCCGCGGAAGGCGAAGGGGCGGATGTAGCAGGGCGCGACGCCATTGGCTTCAACGACTTCGACGACGGCTTCCGAGAGCTGATCGACGGTGTAGGGAATGGGCATGCGGTAGATCTTGGCGGAGTCGGTCATGCGGCGCATGTGTTCCGGGAGGCGGAAGATGGCGGCGGTGTTTCCCTGTTGGGTGTAGCAGCGGATGCCTTCGAAGACGGAGGAGCCGTAGTGAATGACGTGGCTCATGACATGGATCTGAGCTTTGTCCCAGGGGATGAGCTGGCCGTTGTGCCAGATGTTCGGGGTAGGTTGGATGGGCATGGGGAAAGCTCCTTGTAGCGAGATTCATTCTAAATTGAGGCTTCCGGTGCAGGCCCTGCCGGTTGCCCGGAGGTCCGCTCAGCGGAATCATGCTAGGCTGCAACCAATCCAGGAATAGAGAAGGATGCTGCGCCGCATGTCGTTCGATCCAGAGGGTCAGTTTGCAGAGAGACCCAGAACCGGCAAGATTTGGCAGGTGATCGCCACGGTTTACTGCATGCTGTTCGGGCTGGCGATCATCCTCAACGTCGAGATGGGCGGGGAGGCGATGTGGTTCTGGTATGCGACGCTGCTGCGTCGAGGCGTGAAGCTGTACTCGGATTTGCATCTGGTGCTTCAGCCGCTTTATGTGCTGGAGACAAATACGTGGATGCAACTGGTCGGGGTGCGGTGCATACCGTATGAGGGTCTTGCTGTTCTTCATCTGGCCGGCTTGTGTGTGAGCATTCTGCTTGTGCTGCGGGAGTCAGATTGGCCGGATTGGCAGAAGGCGGTCCTGCTTTTCGGCACTTTTCTGATCGTTATCCGCTTCACGGCTTACCGCTTCGATGATTTCCATGTGCTGGCTGACATTTTCTACCTGCTGGGCATGGTCTTGCTTTTGTGGGTCGCACGTGCCGCGAGTGTACGCAAGGAGATCAATGTCTCTATAGCGCTGGGCATACTGTCTGGTCTTGCCATCACGAACCGTCTGACGGACGGCGGCTTTTTGACATTGGCGATTGCGGGGGCGCTGCCGCTTATTGCGCGAAGAAGGCGATGGGCTGCGTGTGTCAGTTTTGTGGCTGCGGTCGCCCTCACGTGGCTGCTTGTTGTCCTGCTCACGGGTGACACGCTGCATGCCTACGCGATGAACTCGGTGCTGAAGGCCAGCAGCGCGAAGGGAGGCACCTCCAACCTTCTCAAGGGGCCCGTGGTTGCGATACTCGATTCGTACAAGCGGATCTATATCGGGACGAAGCGCAAGCTTGCCGTCTTTGCTTTGCTGGGCTTGCTGGGCGCACTGGTGCAGAAGTTTTGGAAGAAGGATGCCCGGCTGATTCTGCTTGTCGAAGTTGCCGCAGCCTACCTTCTGTCCTTGGTGCCTCATCTTCCTGGGGAACTGCCCCAGTTGCTGGGCGGTGCGTTCATTGAGACGCTCTCCACGGTGGTGCAGCCGCTGGCCTACCTACTCTGCCTGGTCGTCGGAGTGCGTGCACTGCTCGCCTCCATGTCTTCCGGCGATGGACGAACGTGGGACAGCCGAGAAGCGGTCGTCCTGATTCCCGCCGGCAGCCTGCTGTCTGCGGCGATCTCTCAAGGGAATGGAACCTGGAACAGCACCATCACCGTGGCACTGTTGTTTTTGCTTGTGCCGTCCTTCTTCCGGAAGGGGGAGAGAAGCTGGCAACGGGCAACGTTTCTGATGCTGCTTGTGCTGGCGGGGACCAGTGGGACACTTTTCAAGTGGAAAAGCCCTTACGACTGGGGCTCTGCGACCACGAAGCCGATGTTTGCCGGCCGCGAGTGGTACCGGCACCCCTTGTATGGCCCCATGTACCTGGACGCCACGGTCTTGCGGTACAACCGGGATCTTTGTGCGGAGATCGGGGCGACGGACACAGAACGACGGAAGAGCCTGCAATTGCTTTCCCTTCCATTCCCGTATGCGAACTACTTCTGTGGCGTAAGCCCCTGGAGAAACCACGTTCAGTTGTGGTATGACACCGTGACTCCCGGTACGGTGGCCGAGGTCATGCAGCAGCTCGATAGCGACCCTCCCGAGTGGATTCTCTACCAGCGCTCGCCGGCCACCATCAAGGCCCATGAGGATGAGTACAACCACGGGCGGCCCATTCCGCATAGGTATCTGGACCTGGAGATTGTCCACTTTGTGGTTGACGGTCGTTGGAGCATTTCTGAACAGAGCAGATTCAAACAGGGTGAGGCCTGGTACCTGTTTCGGACGCGTTAAGAGACGGGGTGCGTCAGGCGGGGATCGCTCTCAGTGCAGGTAGCGTGCTGCGCTCTCCTGGGCGGAGCCGGATCAAGGACCAGCGGAAATCTTGAGGGGTTGAGCGTCGTTTGCATGGGGGCTGCTGCAGGGGAAGACGCGGGCAGTGCTGTTGGCGAAGATGGGGTGGAGTTGCCAGGCCCAGCTTTGTTTGTTCCACCAGACGGGGTCGACAAAGGTAACGACGAGGGTGGTGAGTTTGTAGGTAGAGCAGACTCGGGCGAAGTTGGCCGGGGTGACAAAGGCGGGGTTGAAGGGGATTTTGTTGTAGAAGACCAGCGGTTCGCCGTGGTAGTGGGGACCCATGCCGCCATAGAGCTGAATTAGAGCCTGGGACAAGGGAAGGCAAGTGTTGGGGTCACCGCCGAAGGGGATGTTGCAGCCGTCGTCGGAGGCGGCCATCTGGCGACCGGTGTAGAGCAGGAAGACGTTGCGAAGGCGGGAGTGCGGATTGCCCTGGAGGATGCCTTCGGGGGGTGTGGCCAGCGTGGCGGCGGAGAGCGCTGCCTGGATTTGACCGAAGCGAAAGGCCGGATGGGCAATGCGTTCTTCGACCATGACGTAGGGGAGGAGGCCGGCATTGGTGAGGGCGAAGCGGATGCGGACGAGAACGATCTGGGTGACTTGGGCGACCAGGCCCAGGAGGGCAAAGACTACGGCGCAGCGGGCGGTGGGAGTGAGCGGGAGGCGGGCGTGGGTCCGGCGTGCATCTCGCAGACGTGTCAGAAAGTCTGCGATGAGGGGAGCCGACCATAGGGTAATGAAGAGGCGAAGGCAGAAGCCGGCATGACGGCCGAAGTCGTTATTGCCCTGATGGCCGCTGGAGCTGAGCAGAAAGCCAGGGAGGGCGATGCCGGCGGCGGCGAGCCACAGCGTGCGGGAGCGGCGCGACAGAGGGCCGGGGGTGAAGAAGTCCATGCGGACCTGGAAGGCCAGAACGAAAAGGAAGAAGCCGAATTCACAGACAAAGAGAGCGGCCATGAACGGCGGGCGGAAGAGGCGTGTAGTCCACGTACTGCGGTGAGAGCCGGGGCCGGCGACCGGGATCGGTTGTCTATCGACGGCGCTGACGGTAAGCCGGAGCAGCCTTAGTGCCTGGCCGCGGTAGCGGGGGTCGACGGTGAGCAGAGGAGCCTTGGGGACGTTGCTGATGGAGTTGGCGGGAAGGGCGGCCTGGGTTGTGGAACGGTCCGTTGGGCCGGGGTTCAAGAGCATGGATCGCAGAAAAGGAACAATCAGCACGGCGGCGACCATGGCGGCGAGCAGCATGGTGCGCGGAAGGATCCACTGACGGCGAAGGGCGGCATCCAGGAAGAGGGCTGCGCAGGCACAGGCAAAGAGCAGAGTGATGAAGGTGGAGGTTCCGGCAGAGGCGGCGAAGCAGACACCGGCAAGGACGGCGTGCAGAACTCGATGACGCGGGGAGGCGTCAAGGGCGGTGACGAAGAGCAGGGTGCCGAGGCCGCAGCAGACCAGGCCGGCGACGTGGTGGGGTGACCAGAGAATCATGTGCAGGAAACCGGGGGAGCGGTCATCGAGCCAGAACTGCAGGTCAGTGTAGGTGCGGTGGTGGAGGGCGGCAGCGGTGAAGGGAAGGATGTCGAGGCCAAGGATGCAGGCAGAAAGAAGAGCTGCGAGTGCCTGGCGGCGGACCGGCATCGGGGAGGGGCTGAGGTACTTGATCGCGAGCAGAAGGAAGGCGAGCAGGGAGAGTGCCGCGCCCACGCAGCTGGCGGTGAGGAGGGAGCGCGCGCTCACGTGGACAAGGTCGTGCATGCGAGCGCAGAGGACGTACCAGAAGTAGTAGTAGTGCAGCGGGGCGGGCTGCCCGGCGGGCGCGAACATGGGATTGCCGGGGTGATTGCCGCCGCGGATGCTCGCGTTGATGAGCTGAATGCGCACGTTCCAGTCCTGCCAGACGGCGCTTTCGTAGAGCCTGGCGTGGATTTCGACGGGGACCGTGGAGAGGATGACGTAGGGGATGAGGGCGAGGGCTGCGGCGAAAACGAGGGTGGCATGGCGATCCCAGCAGGTGGATGCCTTGTCCCGGCGCAGGTCGCGCAGGGCCAGCGCTGCCGCCGCGGCGAAGAGGAGGAGGAAACCGGCGGTGGTGAGCTGCGGCGAGAGAGCGATGCCCGGGTGAACGGTGAAGAGCAGCGAGATGGGAAGGGAGAGAGCGCAGGCCCAGAGTGATCGTTCGATCCAGCTCTGTCGGTGAAAGCCCATGAGGCCGGTGGCCGAGGCAAGCAGATAGCCGGGAGCCAGGAAGAAGACGGGAAGGGTCAGCAGCGCGAGGCAGCTTCCGAGCAGCTCGTGCAGGCCGAAGCTCATAGAGCTGGGCACGGCGTGGTGGAGGGGCTCGTGGATCGGTGCGCAATCACGGGTGCAATGAGCGCTAAGTCTAGCACCGGGGCCAGGAAGGCTGCCGGAGTGAAACAATGGATTGCTGTGGTCTGGATGCCCTCCATCTCGCTCTCCCACTTCGGGAACTCCGCGTATGTGCGGTTCTCGTTACTTGCGCTGAGCTCGATTTTCTTCCTGGTGGATCCGTTTGCGGCGCTCCCGACGTTCCTTGCCGTGACCTCGGATCAGGATGAGAAGAAGCGGGTGCGGACGGCGCGCAAGGCGTCTTTGACGGCTTTTGTGATTTTGTCGGCGTTTGCGGCAGCAGGGCAGTACATCTTTCGTATTTTCGGCATCACGTTGCCGGCTTTCGAGATTGCGGGAGGCGTGATCCTGCTGCTGATCGGGCTGGACATGCTGGAGGCGAAGCGGTCAGCAACCCAGGAAGTCGTGCCCGACACGGAAGATGCGGCGACAAAAGACGATGCGGGTATTGTGCCGATGGGTATACCCATGCTGGCGGGCCCGGGTGCCATTACAAGCGTGATGGTGCTGGTGGGGCAGGCGCAGGATTTGCGGGAGCGCCTGGCGATCTATCTTGCGATTCTGGTGACGTGCGTTGTGTGTTTTGTGGTGTTGGGAAGCGCTGTGCGGGTGGCTCGTGCGCTGGGCGATACGGGCATACGCATCCTGGTGCGGATTATGGGGTTGTTGCTGGTGGCGCTGGCGGTACAGAACTTCGTGAATGGCCTGGTGGATCTGGGCGTGATTTCCCGGCCGTGATCGGCGTGGATGTCAGTGAACGAGGAGGGCGGACCCGGCTGCGAGAATTCCCGCGGCGCCCAGACCGATGGCGGCGAGGACGTACCACCAACGCCGGGTGAGAAGGGTAATCGAGGCCAGGACGATGGAGATCTGCAGGAGCGCCTCGCCGAGGTCAAAGCGCGAGGCCTTCCTTTCGGCCAGGCCAACCTCGGTTTCCAGCTCCCGGGCTGCATGGGTATCCTCGTCGAGCTGGCCTTGCAGGCGGTCCTGCGCGGCCCTGTATTGGGCAGATTTGCTGGTTTGTGTGGAGGCGTTGAGACCGGGTTGCCAGGAGAGCAGATCCTGCGCGAAGGCGAGCTGCGCCTGCCGCACGCGGCGGCCCTGGTATTCCCCCCAACGATCGGAGGCTCTTGCCTGGGAAAGGACAGCTTCGGTGTGCTCACGATGGCTGAGAACGGTGACCATGGCTACAAGGACGGCAAGGACACTGATGATGAGCGAGACGCGGGTCATACTCGCCTCGCCAGCCTCGCGCATCTCCTTGGCAAATTCTGAAACCTCGGCAGCTTCCATCGCGGAAGGATAGCGTGAGGCGGCTGGGTGTACGTGTCGTCCTGCGGAAAAGCTGTGTAAACGAGGTGGAGGACTGCGGGAGAGTGGATTGGGTGACGTTACACGGAGGAGTCGCAGGTGAGCCTTATGGCGAATTCTCTGAACATTCTTGCTATTCAGGCACGTTATTTCATGGAGCAATGAGTTTTTCGGATGTAACGCTTGCGGAGGGCGCAAGGAGTTGTTACTATTCATCTTGTCGACGCGAGCGGTTGAGAGCGCAGTCGGCGGGCTAAGACTTGCGGGATCGGAAACGATCCGCTAGCTTAGATAAAGCAAGAATGCTGCATTGCTGAGGGTAACCGGCAAGGGCAGCGCAGTCCAAGCGTTTGAATCGCAGGTGTGAGCGAAAAGCCCACCGCACCAAACCCAAGCCACTGCAACACAAGGGAGCATAAAGCTCCGCGATCCGCGCAAGCTGATCGAGATGATGTTTGATTTTGCGCTGAAGAATTCGCTTGGGGAACAGGCCCAGCACCGAAGAACTTCGCCCACTCCCTGACGGGAACGGCTGGGAGACGGGTCGACGGTGAGGTTGCAATCGAAAGATTGCGGGGCTTGACAGAAACAAGCGAAGTTCGATAGTCTGGGTGAGTCGCGCAAAACACTGCGGCGAGGCCAAGTGGTGAGTGAGCAGCTGAAGCGCTCGCACCCGGGCAACACCAGACAGACAGCGCATCAAGTTCGAGGACACAAGGTTGTGGCTATGCCCACCTGGGTCCTTGATCCAAAACTGCCGGTTTAGGCCGATGCAGTCAGGATCTTTGACAACATAGTTGAACGTGCCAGTCGTGAGAT
>CAZZWG010000074.1:0-13909 GCA_964657685.1 Verrucomicrobia bacterium Tous-C9LFEB
AGAGCCTGGAGCGCAGCGGAGCCCTAATGTTTCAGGCGCTCCACGCCGTCTGCCTGCGGCCCCTTATCGCCCTGGATGATACTGAAGACGACCTCGTCTCCTTCGGCAAGAGACTTATATCCGTCTGTCTGAATGCTGCTGAAGTGGACGAAGACATCCGGTCCTCCCTCATGCGTTAGAAACCCATAACCCTTGGCATTGTTGAACCAGGCGACCTTCCCTTGCAGGCGTTCCGTACCGGACATTGTGACCCTCGTGAATATGCACGAGAATAGTTCCGCGATTTCGCTCCTGTCTGTCCGGCAGCGGACAAAGAATGTGGTGATCCTGCAACGGAGAGCTGCATTTGCCCTGTCGTGGAATTAGTGGTGTGGATTATTTGCCGGAGACGTGGGCGCTGGTGCCGGCCGTGCCGGTTCGGCAGCTTTCCCCGGCGAAGAGGGACGAGGCGCAGTCTCGCGCCCGGCTGAAGGGAGCGTGGAACGAACTGGCCGGCCTCCTCCGGCGCCTCCCTGCGTGGCCACGGGGCGCCCGGGTTCCGCGCGGTCCATCGCCTGCCGCTCCTGCGCAAAACTCGGCCGCAAGCCGACGGGCGGCGTCTGGGCGTGGACGAACGCCGGTCTGTTCGCATAGACCGCCGATCCTGCCTCACCCTCAGACGCTCCGGAACCACGCACTTGACCGGGTGCGGCTAGCCCCGTGCGTTCCATCGGCGGCGGAATCGCCCGGCCTGTGCCGCGAACCACCATCGAGCGCTCCGGCGAAATGGCTGGATGCAGGATGACAGGCGCTCCCGCCAGTTGGCTCGCCGAAAGCCTGACCTGATTTCGTGCAACCGCCTGGCCCGCCGCAAAGTTCGCCTCAGGCATGGCTACCGTTCCGACAGCACGGTTCGTAAAGGGGTGATCCGCAGCCAGCGCGTTTGCATATACATTCACTGCCCGCTGGTTATAGAACGTCCGCGCCTCCGACGCATTCGGGTTATAGAGATTGCTTGCATTGACCCTGTTCAGATAGAGCGTGCTGCCGTGATACCAGGGTGTGTACGGCTCCCGCGGCCCCAACGGAAACCACGCCGCCACGCCGGCACCCGGTGGGTAGCCGAGCGCTGCGGAAAATTGCCGTCCACCTACAAACGCCACCATAGCCGGTGCATAGACGGGCTTGTTCGATCGTGTGCCCGGCAGCCATCCCCAACGGCCATTCACTTGAAGCCAGCGCCCGTAGTGGGACGGTGCAAAAGCCCACGGCTCAGCGCCTACCCACGTCCATCCCCAAGGGGAAACCCACGCCCAATGGCCATAGCAGTACGGTCGCCAGCCAACAGCGACTGCCGGAAACCAGACAGCGCCGTAATCGCCGCCTGTGTCCCAACTGCCGTAGCTGGCCAGGTCCTCTGTCCCGGTTGTCTCGCCGCTCATGTAGTCGGTACTGGCGGCAATGCCGTTCGCATACGCGCTATCCCGTCCGTCAGAAAAAGTGTCCAGTGCATCCCCGTTGCCCGGCGCCAAAGGCTCCACGTATGCCGCCTGCCCCGAAGACACATCAGGCGCATGGACGCGTACCTGGTCCCCCGTATTCAACTTCTGACTGAAGCCCGGCCCATCTATCTGCACCCCGCCGCTCACTACCGCAACGCTGGTTGTATGGCCGGCGGCATCCTCGTCTACACGTAGGTCCCCCGGCTGCAGCACCGTGATGGCGACTTCGGGCGAATCGAGCTCCAGCACCGTTCCCGGCGGCATGGCATAACTGCGCAGGTGTACCGAGCCCGAAGCCAGCCCGAACTGTGCCACCTGGTCCGTGAGGGCAGTCACGGTCAGGTCTGCCCCACCGCCTAGTCTCAAAGCGATCTGACCGGCCTCAAGTTCCGCGAACGCACTCGGATCCGTGTAGACGCGGTCGCCCGAGGTCAACACCTGGTTTACTTCCCCTGGCGTAAACTCCGTCACACTCGCCGGCTGCACCGAGACATCCCCCTGCAGCAGGCTCACCCGCACCACGCGGGTGGGCGGATCCACTGGCTGCGCTGCGGGAGACGACTGCGCTGGATCCGATGAAGCTCCATTTGCGGGCAAAGACACTGCACTCTCCGGCAGTTGCGCCCTCAGTCCACTCGCCAACAAAATCATGGCAAGAAGCTGCCAAACCTGTTGCCTGCCCCGCACCATCCACTTCCGACCCGTGCTGTTCATAACTCGCGCCCTGCGCCGGCTGCGTCATTCGCCGTCGTTCCTCTCGCGCACCACTCTTTCAGACGCGCTCCTGTGAGAAAAGCCGCGCTCTGGAGAGCGCTTACCGTCTTATCGGCAGAATCGGCAAAATCTTGAACTAAATCCTCGTCCTCCGCGTATTCTTCTTCGCAAATGCTCTCGGTCCCGGAGATCCGCTCTATGTCACGAATCTGCCCCGCTCTCGCGCTCACCGCCGCCCTGCTTGCTCTTCCCGGTTGCCGTATTGAGACCCACAAGGGCGACAAAGGGAATGACAATGTCGATATCGGCACCCCTTTTGGTTCAATGCACGTCAAGACCGACGACAAAGCCAGCGGCGCGCAAACCGGACTGACACCCTACCCGGGCGCCACGCTGGTCAAGAAGAACAACGACGACAACGGTGCAGCCGACATCAGTATGAACTTTGGTGATTTCAAACTGGGCGTACACGCCGTAGATCTGCAGACCTCAGATCCCGAAGACAAGGTTCTTGCCTTCTACAAGAAAGACATGGGCCGCTATGGCGCCGTGCTCACCTGCCGCGGCAAAGATCCCGTCGGCACGCCCGTCCGCACCGGCGATGGTCTCACCTGCGGCTCGGATCAGTCCCAGGTCAGTGTCAGCGACACCGACCATTTGGAACTTCGGACTGGCTCTGTAGAGCACCAGCACATCGTGGGCCTCCACCCCGAGAATGGCGGCACCCGCATCGGCATGGTCGCCCTCGACCTTCCCGCCGGTCTCCATCACCACGACGCCAGCGACCGGGAATAATCCCATCGCGCTTCCCTCGCACGCTCCGCTCCGGTAGCCTCTACGTAGGTGATCGACCGCTTCTGCATCCGCTGCCAGCAACCCGTCCAGCTTGAGGACGGCCATCTCGTCTACTGCACCCACTGCGGCGCGCCCCAGATCTTCCTGTCTGAGGAACTGCAGGCTGAGATCGCCCAGAGCACCCACGAGTACGTCGAGAAGAACACCCCGGTTCCGGTGCCGCCCGCCGACGCCCAGCCCGCGCCGCGCTGGGCCAGGCGGCAGAATCGTCAGAACTCCGACTCAGGAGGGCAGAGCTGGCCTCTCGGGGTCGAGTACGCGCTGCTCGCCGCTGCCGTCACACTCGCGCTCGGCTTCCTCAGCATTCTGGTAGCGCCTCTCAGCGCTCTCATGCTGCTTTGGGTGCTTGGGGCGCCCGTCCTGACCGTGACCGTCTTCCAGATGCGCGGCAGAACCGCCTCACCCACCACCTCCGGCTTTGCCGCCCGCCTTGGCTTCCTCACGGCGATCCTGGTCGTTCTAAGCTGCGCTATCACCTTCACGCTGTCACTCGTCCTCAAGCGTTTCGTCTTTCATGACGCCGCGCTCTTCGACACGCAGATTGCCGCCAGCTTCGCCCAGCAGCGCGAACTCGCCCTCCAGCGCCTCGGCGCCAGCGTCCAGCCCACCCTCGATATGCTCGCCATCCCCGAGTTCCGCGTGGGGCTCATGCTCTCCGGCAGCGCCGTCTTCGCGGCGTTCTATCTGCTGCTCTCCACCGTTGCCGCCGGTGTCACCGGCCTCGTCGTCCGCCGCCGCCCCACGGCGTAGCTGAACCCCCCGCGCTGCTATCATCCTCACCATGAGCGACACCGTCTCGTCCTCCGCCGAACCCACCCAAAGCACACCCAAACTGCGCGAAAAAGGCCGTCTCCTCTCCGCCTCCGAGATCGACCGGACGCTCGTCCGCCTGGCCCACGAGATCGTCGAACGCAACCACGGCGCCAACAATCTCGGCCTTGTCGGCATCAAGCGCCGCGGCGTTCCCATTGCCCAGCGCATTGCCAAGATCATCAGCTCCATTGAAAATCACCCGATCGACACGGGCGTTCTTGACATCAGCTTCTACCGCGATGACCTCAGCACCCGCGACGTTCGCCCCGTCGTCGAAAAGGCCGACGTAGGCTTCGACGTTGCAGGCCGCGACATCATCCTGATGGACGACGTCCTCTTCACGGGACGGACGATCCGCGCCGCCCTCGACGCCCTTTTCGATCATGGCCGCCCCAAATCCGTTCAACTCCTCGTCCTCATCGACCGCGGCCACCGTGAACTCCCCATTCAGGCGCAGTATGTCGGCCGCACTGTTCCCACCTCCCGCCGCGAAATTATTGAGGTGAAACTCCGCGAAGTCGACAACGACGAACAGGTACTCCTTGTAGAACTCGTCGAAACGTAAGGGCTTAAGGGTCATGCCGAGGGGCTCGGGCTTGCCGTCGTGTGAGCGCCTTACCCCGCCAACAGCCCCTTCACCCGCTCCACACTCCCCCTCGCCCACGCCGTACTCGACACTATTCCCGCGGCCAGGACCACACACCCCGCCACCAAAATCGCCCACCACACCGGATGCGTGGCCCGTGCGAAATCCGTTCCATGTGCCCGGCTCGCATGCACCACCGTCCCCGCGATGGCCACTCCCAAAGCCGCCCCTACCTGCCGGCTGGTCGACGCGATCGCCGCCGCCACCCCCGCCTGCGACAACGGCATACCCGCGACAGCGTTGTTCGTGATCGCCGGATTTACCATGCCCAAGCCCACCCCGAACAGCGCATAAGAAATCAGCAATACCCAAATTGCCGTTCCCTCACCCAACCCCGTCAAGAGTGCCGCGCTTCCGGCAAAACCAAGGCCCGCCAGCAGCAGAGGTAGCCGGGTCCCGGCACTTCCCACCATCCGACCCGAGAGCGGCGCGCACACCATCATTGCCACGGCCAGCGGCAACGTTGTCATCCCGGTTCGCAACGCCGAAAGTCCCCTTACCTGTTGAAGGTACAACGCATTCAAGAATAGGAAACCGGCAAAGGAAGCAAAGGCCAGCATTGCCAGCAGGGCCGCGGTGCTAAACGGCACGCTGCGGAAGAAACGCAGATCCAGCATGGGCTCCCGCCGCCTGCCCTCGACCGCCAGGAACCCCGCAAAGCAAACCGCCGCGCCCCCAAAGAGCGCCAGGATCAGCGCCGAGTGCCACCCCCGCCGCGGTCCTTCGATCACGGCAAACGTGACCGCCGTGAGGAACGAAAATACCAGGATCTGCCCGGCCGGATCGAATGCCCGCGCCCGCGCCGCCTTCGACTCCGGCACAAACAGCGCCGCCAGGATCACCGCCCCTAACCCGATCGGCAGATTGATCCAGAAGATCGCCCGCCACCCAACGGTCTGCGTCAATAAGCCACCCAGCAGCGGTCCCAGCGCCAGAGACACCCCCGCTACCGCTCCCCAAACCCCCACCGCCCGCGCCCGGTCTCGCGGCGCTGGAAATGCATTCGCGATGATCGACAGCGCCACCGGGTTCAGCATGGAAGCCCCGAGCCCCTGCATCGCCCGAAACGCGACCAGCGCCCCAATGGACGGTGCCAGCGAGCACAGCACTGACCCCGCGGTAAACAGCAGCAGGCCAATCTGAAACACCCGCCGCCGGCCAAAACGATCGCTTAACGCTCCGCTCAACATCAGCAGACTCGCCACCACCAGCGTGTACGCGTCCACCACCCACTGCAGCCCTGCGAGGGTCGCATGCAGATCATGCTCAATTGCCGGCAACGCCACATTCACAATCGTGACGTCCATGCCGACAATCAGCAGACTCAAACAGCAAATTCCGAGGATCAGGTTCGGACGCCCGGCCTTTGGCCCAACACCCTGACCGGCTCCACGCTCGACCGCTACACTCATCCCCTAGAAGATGCGGGACGTCAACGAATCGGTTCCGTGAAGACCCCGTTTGCCTTCACTCCTGCACACTCCGCTCGTGCGCTGCGACCTGCCTGTCCTCCACTTCCTCCATGGGCGTCCGCAGCACCGCCATCGTCATCGGAGGAAGCACAAGCGAATCTCCTTCCGCTTCAATACCCTCCCGCGAAACCAGGTTCAGCTTTTCGCCTTCCAGCAGGCCGAACTTGTACGGCTCTTCTCCGAAATTGATCACGATGCGAGCCTCGTCGCGCTCCATCACCAGCGTCTGCCGCTCGTTATTGGTGGACACCAGCACATGGTGCATATCTCCATCGTTCAGAGCAATTGTGCTGCGGCGCAGCTTGATCAGCGACTTCACCCAGGTGAGCATCTCCGCATGTTTGCCTTCGCTCTGCTCCTCCCAATTCAGCTTCGAAGACAGGAACGTCGTCTCCTCTTCAGGATTGGGTACATCTCCATCGAACCCAAAGGCCGCAAACTCACGCTTGCGTCCCTCCGCAACCTGCTTGCGCAGCTCCTCGTCCTCATGATCGGCAAAGTACAGGAACGGGGAAGACGCCGCCCATTCTTCCCCCATGAACAGCATGGGAATGTAAGGCGCTGACAGAAGAAGTCCCACCGCTACCTTCGCCGCATCCAGGCCGATAAGGTGCTCCAATCGCTCGCCCCTGGCCCGGTTTCCTACCTGGTCGTGGTTCTGATCGAAATGGATAAAGTGGTGCGCCGAGAGCCCATCCGCCGGTCGCCCATGCCGCCGCTTGCGGTAACCGGAATACTGCCCGTCATACACAAATGCGTGCTTTAACGCCTTGTGCAGATCGTTCAGCGAGCCGAAGTCCCCGTAATACCCCTTCTCTCCATTACTCGGCTTGTACAGCATCGTGAACAGCGAATGGTGGAAGTCATCGCTCCACTGCGAATCCATCCCGTAGCCGTTCGCCTCGCGCGATCGCACCACCCGTGGATCGTTCAGATCGCTCTCTGCGATCAGGAAGAATTCTTTTGCCAGCGTCGCGCTCAGGCGTTCGACCTCGGTTGAAAGCTGCTCCATGAAGTGGACCGCCGAAAGATCAATAAACGCATGCACGGCATCGAAACGCAACCCATCGCAGTGGTAGTCCTTCAACCACATCAACGCGTTGTCCACAAAGAAGCGACGTACCTCATCGCTGCCTTCTTCGTCCAGATTCACCGCGTCGCCCCATGGTGTTCTGCGGTTCGCATTCAGGTACGGCCCGAACTTCGTTGTGTAATTCCCCACCGGCCCGAAGTGGTTGTAAACCACGTCCAGAATCACGCTCAGCCCAACGGCATGGCAGGCATCCACGAAGCGCTTGAACCCGTCCGGCCCGCCATAAGGCTCGTGGGTTGCAAACAGCGCAACGCCGTCGTACCCCCAGCCCTGGGTGCCCGCCCATGCGTTCACGGGCATCACCTCCACATGCGACACCCCAAGCTCCGCCAGGTACTTCAGGCGGGCAATCGCAGCATCAAAAGTGCCCTCCTCGGTGAACGTTCCAATGTGCAGCTCATACACAACAGAACCTACCTTCGGCGCTCCCCGCCAGGTCGCGTCATGCCACTCGAAGGCGTCGTGATCATAGAGCGCCGAGGGCCCGTGGACCCCATCCGCCTGGCGCGGACTGCGCGGGTCCGGGTACGGCGTCGGCTCGTCATCAAGAAGAAAGGCATAGCGGTCACCGCACTCGGCTCCGGGAACCTCCAGGTTCCACCACCCCCGCCGGTTTGGCCCCTTCATCGGCAGAATCTCGTCACGCCACTGCAGCGACATCTTCTTCGCCTTCGGCGCCCATATCCCAAACTTGTGCATGTTCAAATCTCCTCGCCCCACTCGCGCGCCCCTGTTCGATGAGCAGCCAAAAGCCCAACCCCGTGGCCGGTAGCCTGTGAGGCGCTCGAATAGTCTTCGTACGCGTTCAAGCCCTTGGACTCTTCCACCCCGGTCGCGGTTGTGTCTCCCCGACACCTCGCCAGCCCGGAAAAAGCGCCTCCCTGCATCTCCTCCCTGAGGAGAATTCAGTAGCAATTCCGCGGCGGGCAGGTACCCTACACACATCCCAGGCAGCACACGCAAGCGAGGTCTCCATGAGCACCCAGGCTCCCCAGGCACCCGCCGATACACCCGACGGCCTGCCGCTACCCTCCCCCTCTCCACCCGACCCTCTTTCCATGGCCGCCGTCCTCCGCATCGCCCCCATGCGCCGCCTGTGGTACGCCCAGATTGTCTCCGTCCTTGGCGATTTCCTTGCCCTCTTCGCCGTCATCGAGGTCATCACCTTCAACCTCCACGCCAACCCCCAGCAGGTCACCGGACTGCAGATTGCCTATCTGCTCCCCATCGCCGTCCTTGGTCTCATCAGCGGCGTCTTCGTTGACCGCTGGCCCCTGAAACCCACCCTCGTCTCCTCCGATCTCCTGCGCGCCGGCCTCTGCCTCCTCCTTCTCACCGTACACACCCTCCCCGGCTTCTACGCCGTCATGGCCTGCATCTCGGTTGTCTCCAGCTTCTTCTCCCCCGCACAAGGTGTAGCCATCCGCTCGGTCGTTCCGCTGCACGGCCTCCGCAGCGCCAACGCTCTCCTGCAGCAGGCCTTCTTCATCATGCGCATCATCGGCCCCTTCGCCGCTGGCGCCCTGGTCGGCCTCGTCGGCGCCCGCTTCTGCTACTGGGCAGACTCGGCCAGCTTTGCGCTTTCGGCCACCCTCATCGCCTCCATCCCGCTTCTGACCCCCAAAAGACCGGATGCTCCGACGCCGACCCAAGAGGGAGCCGAGCCTACCGGCCTCCGCAAAATCCTCACCGACATGCAAGCAGGTGCGAGCTTCATCTTCCATCACGCCGCCCTCTCCTTCGTGATACTTTCCCTCGCCGCCGCCATGTTCGTCATGGGCTGCTTCGGCCCGCTCATCGCCGTCTATGTCCGCGACGACCTCCACGCCGCCATCAAGGTTTTCACCATCGCCTCCATGCTCATCGGCGTCGGCATGCTCCTGGGCGTCAACGCCCTCAATTCCCTCGCCAAGAATCTGTCCAACGCCACCCAGGTCTACGGAGGGCTTCTCGGCATCGCCGCCGGCACGCTCCTTATGGCAGCCTTTCCGCATGAGCTGACCCTCTACACCGGCTGCTTCCTCATCGGTATCGCCTGCGCGGGCATCATCGTTCCCTCGCAAACCCTCATTCAACAGGAGACCCCCCAGGCCCTGCTCGGCCGGGTCGGCTCGACCGTGATGAGCTGCATCTTCACCGCCCAAATTGCAGGCCTGCTTCTCTCCGGCATCCTCGCCAACCTCACCAGCGTCCGCCGCGTCTTCGCCCTCAGTACCGCCATGCTGCTTCTCCTGGCCATCGCCGGCAAACTCTGGATGGAACCTAAACCCAACACACCTGTAACGGTTCCAAGCTAGGCGTTGCCCGCATCCCGCCTCGCAAGAAATCACATCGCAGTAACATTGCCCTTGTCTCGCGGTGCTACTTTCTGGAGCGGTGGCGTGAAGCTCGCCACTCCATCCTGAGGGAGACCTTTCATGAAAATTCAGAACATCCAGCGGACCGGCCCGGTGCTCGCCGGCCTTGCCATTCTTGCGCCTGCCGTCAGCAGCCTGGCGCAGTTTTCCCCCAATAACCTCGTCGTCAGCCGCAGCGTGTACAACAACAAAGCCAGCAATGTGAAGGTTGGTCAGATTCTGCCGCCCAACTGCGCTTTCACCCTCGTCGCCTGCCCCACCACGGGCGCAACCTACGACGGCACCTACCCCTTCGTGTTCAACAACTCCGCCGTCGACGGCAGCTTTGGCATCACCTCGCCCATCTATCTCGACCAGCTCACCCTTGCCGGCAAGCTCATCAGTTCCACCGAGGTTCCCAACAGCCTGCAGAAGACCCGGACCAACACCGACGAACTCGTCACCAGCTTCAGCTCCAAGTCGGAGCTCGGTCTGAACCTCTCCACAAATGGCAAAGAACTCACCTTCATGGGCTATGTCGCGCCCGTTGACGCGATTGACGTCTCCAACAGCAACACGCCGCTGGTCATCGACCCCACCAATCCAGACGGACAAACCCCCTATTACCGCGCTGTGGCCAAAGTCGGCGCAGACGGCATCTTTCACTTCACCGAGACCAACGCCTACAGCGGCAACAACGGCCGCGCCGCGGTCCTCAACAACGCCGGCGACGTTTACTACACGTCCGGCAACGCAGGCAATGGCGCCAACCCCCAACCCAACGGCGTGATCCTCGGGGCGGGCGCGCAAATCCTTACACCTGTGAATGCACTTGAACAATCGCAAGACCCCGGCCTGCCCGCGCCTCTCGCCAGCTTCAACATCACCGCCCTTGGCGACAAAGCCGACAAGATCGGCAAGGACGATAACTTCCGCGGCCTTACGGTTTATAAGAACGTCGTCTACTACACCAAAGGCAGCGGCGGAAATGGCGTCAACACTGTCTACTTCGTCGATACCACTGGCACCGCCTGCCCCACCGGCGTGGGTCTGCCGGTCCCGGGCGCTAAGCTCCCCACCGCTCCCGAGACCTACTCGCTCGCCAGCCTCCAGACCAGCGGCCTGCCGACCAACCTATGCATCCTCGCCGGCTTCCCGTCCATCCCCGCCAAGACCGCGAACCCCGTTGCCTATCCCTTCGGCATCTTCTTCGCCAACCCGACGACACTGTACGTCGCCGATGAAGGCGATGGCTACGCAGGCGGCACCGACCTCTACACCCACGCCGCTGCGCAGACCACCGCTGGTCTGCAGAAGTGGACATTCAACGCAACCACCAGGAAGTGGCAGCTCGCCTATGTGTTGAGGAACGGCCTGAACATCGGTACGCCCTACACTGTGGCCAAGTACCCAACCGGCACCAACCCTGCAACGCAACTTCCGTGGGCGCCCGCTACGGACGGCCTCCGCAACATCACCGGCCTCGTCGGCCCTGACGGTCTGGTCGCCATCTACGCCATCGGCTCCACCGTCAGCGGTAACGGCGACACCGGAGCCGATCCCAACAAGCTCTTCGTCGTCGTAGACCAGATCAGCAACACGGACCCGTCCGTCGGCGCGGAGCTGCCATTCTTCGAAGTGAAGGCTGCGAAATTCGGTGAAGTCCTTCGCGGCGTTTCCTTCACTCCCGGAACCAACTTCGCGGCCTTCAAGAACCTTCCCTAACCTTGTTGCCCCACCCAAGGAAGCCCGGAGCAATGCTACTCCGGGCTTCTCTCTTGCGAACACTAGACCTAGCGCCCCGACGAAGCACGCGGACCGCCTACACCATCTACAACCGAGCCCTCGTGCAGCAAAGCCGCCGCCGGTATACGCTGCCTCGCAATCCCAGGGCCTTCCCACCACAGCACCGGCCCTTCCCCGGCATTCTCCACCTCTACCCCGCGAGAGATCAGTAGCCGGTGATCTCCGCGCGCCAGGGTAAGGCTCACCTGCACAGCCTGCACCGCATCGCCTGGTGATCCACATACCTGCGCATGGGCTATCCGGCTCTGTGCGCTGATTCCGTCCACCGCGAGCGACGCCGTCGTACTCGTCAGCAAAGTGATGGTGTATCCACCCCCGGACGGCACCCGCAGAAGACCCTCCTCGGTATGCGCCGGTCCCTCCTTCCCATGCGAGAGCCCAGGGGCAAGTTCCTTCACAACGGACGCCTCCTTGATCGAGCGGCTTACCACCACAGATTGCGAATGCCACAGGACCGTACCGTCTTTTTCAGTCGACGAAAGCAGGACCCGAAACCGTCCGCTGCCATCCAGCAACGTTCCCTGGTCATCCGGAAAGGCATGACGAACCACCCGCCCTTCCGCGCTGCTGCCATCCCCAAAGAACCACGTATAACGCACACCCGCCCGCTTGGGTGCAGTGAACTTCACCTTGGCAAATGGCTCCATCTTCTTTGCCGCATAGAGGAACCCACCACCGGAATCTCCAGCATCGTAGCGCGCTTCCTCTGCACCACCTGTAACGCTCAGCGGCACATCCGCATCTGCACGCGCGTTGTCACCGCCGCTCAAGTTCACGTCATGCATCGTCACTTCATGCACCTCGCCCTTCACCGTGGAAGCCACCATCCCCGGTCCATCCATCGCTGTGACCCGCGTAAACTCCACGCCCTCCACCCCCGGGTTCGGCTGTTCGATCTGCATGAACGAATACCAGTTGTCCAAACGGACATCCTCAAAGTGAATATCCGCGTGTCTCCCGAATCCACCTGGATCGGCCCACAGGGCGAACAACGCAAACGGAACCCCGCAACCGCCTACGCCCATTTGGATTACGTCGGAGTTCCGCATCGTGAAGCCATGGCTATCAAAAATCTTCTTCGGCCAGCCAAGCCGCACGATGTTTGAAATGCTGGTAGAAAGCACACTGTTCTCTACAACGACATTGCTCACAAGATGTCCAGGCGTCAGCATGGCTTCGTCGCTGTAGCCCTCCCAGTTGCCCTGCATCGCAAACACATCATCGGCTGCGCGGAAGAAGCTATCCTGCACCAGCGTGTCGCCCCCGCCAAGCCAGTCCATGCCATCCTGATTTGCGTTATTCGCGCTCCCCCCGATCACCTTGATGTTTCGAAAGGTGATGCCGCGCGAGTCCTTCATCTGGATCATCCACGTCCGGCTCCGCACAATGCAGGTGATGCCCGAGATGGAAATGTTGCTCGCGTTATCCATCACGATGACATGCCAATTCGGCTTGTGCATCCAGCCCTCATCCGTGTCAGGATTCTGCGGGCCGTCGTAGATCAGCGTTCCCCCGCCGGAAACAGAAACGTCATGCACGCCCCACACATTCAAGCTTCCGTAGAGCACAGCACCCGACGCTAGGTAAATTCGATCGCCGTTCTGCGCGTCGATGTTCTCGTGGTAGACACCCGGTGCGTAGTAGCGAACACCTCCTGCGTTCGCTACAGGAGCCGCAGATTCAGGCTGATTCGCAAACAGAAACAGCATCTCGGAGTCGCTGAAAAAGTCGCCCGGCCGCGTAACCGAAACCTTCGCCGGCCCTTTCAGCAAGAAGGTAATCGTCGCCCCCTCACGCCGAGGCCGAATCCCCAGACGCATCGGCTGCACCTCCACGCCTCGATCCCAGTAGTGCGGGTCGTCCGCGGTCACTGTGATTTGCGTAGGCCCGGCGATGTCGAAGTTCAGCAGGTAGTACCCCGTCACGGCGTGAAAGACCGGACTGCTCGCCTTCCCCACCGTGACGCGAAAATGCTCGGATGCCACCTCCGCCGGAATCGAGGCAATCGGCCTCCCGTGCAGGTCGGCCTGAGCCGCCATCGGACGTAAAGCGGCAGCTGCATACGTCACGAACAGCAAGACAACAAGGGCACGCACACCCAACCAGGTTTTCCGCATGAGAAAAAGCAAGAACACTCCGCAGCGCATTCTACGGGGTTCCTTACGCCACGGTCTCGGCGACCCGCGCTATAGACCCGCGTACCAGTCATACCCCAGCTCGGTCCAATAGTCATCCGGCTTTTCATTCATATAGCTGATCAGCCCGATCCGCTTGATCTGCTTATACCCATACTTCGTCGGCATGTGCAGCCGTAACGGCGCGCCATGAAACTGCGTCAACGGCGCACCCATCATCTCCGTCACCAGCAACGTCTGAGGATGACGGCACACATGCAGATCGTAGCTGTTGTAGTAGTCCCCATCCGGCGTCTCCATGTACACATACCTGGGCTCCTTGCCATTCACCAAAGCAGGTGGATGAAGCTCCAGAAGGTCGACCATCCGCACCCCAGCCCAATGCACGATCTGGCTCCATCCCTCGATGCATTTGAACTGCGTCACCAGCTCATGCCGCGGCAGCTTCAGAATGTCTTCCATCGTCAGCAGCAGCCCCGGCGTCCCTGGCGGCAGGGTGCTGTAACTCTCACCCGCTTCTCCGAATCCGCGCGGCTTGCGGCCCGTGTGCTTCTCGTC
>CAZZWG010000075.1:0-13682 GCA_964657685.1 Verrucomicrobia bacterium Tous-C9LFEB
GACCTCGTGCTTGGCGTCGTCGGTGCGGTGCAGGCGGCGATAGATGGCGCTGAGGCGGTAGTGGACGAGGATGTTGGTGGGGTCCTGTTTCTCGATCGCGAGGAGCAGGGGGAGGGCCTCTTCGGGGTGGCCGGTCTCGGTGAGTTCGTGGGCGAGGCCGACCGAGGCGTCGTCGTTCCGGGGCTGGAGGGCGAGGGCCTGTTTGTAGCGGGCGATGGCGGCGGGGTGGTCCTGCTTTTCGGCGAGCAGATCGCCAAGGGAGGTGAGGACTTTGTCGTCGTTGGGGGATTGTAAAAGGGCTTGCTGGAATTCGGACTCGGCTTCGGCTTTCTGGGCTGGCTGGGTGGAGTTGTGGAGGGCCTGGGCGAGTTCATAGTGCGCGCCCGGGAGGTTGGGGTCGGCTTTGAGGGCGAGGCGGAGGTTGGTGATGACGGCTTCGGTGTTGCCAGTTCGAGCGAGTTCGTGGGCCATGGCCTGATGGGTCTGGCCGGAGTTGGGGGCGGCGACGGAGAGATCGAGGAGGGCCTCGTTGGCGAGGTCGGTGTGGACGCGGTAGTTGGCGTAGAGGACTTCGGGGTCTGTGGGGAGTGCGGCTTTGAGGCTGTCGATGACGATGGCGGCTGCGGGGAGGTCGTTCTGAGCGGTGTCGAGGTCTACGAGCTCGAGACCGGCCTGACGTTTGATCTTGGGATCCTGCAGGGTAGGGAGTGCGGCTTTGAGGTCGTTGCGGGCGGCTTCAAGTTCGTTGTTGCGGCGCTCGCAGAGGCCGAGCAGGGCCTGGAGCTTGGGGATGGATGGATCGATGGCGAGGGCGGCGCGGAGATGGGGTTCGGCTTGCTCGTACTGGCCGGAGAAGTAGAGGAGGACACCAAGGTTGGTCTGGGCGTTGACGTTGCCCGGAGCGAGTTCGACCACTTTTTGAAATTCGGGGATGGCTTGTTGCGGACGATTCTGGCGAATGTATTGCTGTGCGAGGCGGGTGTGGGTTTCGATTTGTAGCGCGGGCGTGGGTGCCGTTTGAGCCTTACCTGGAAGCGCCAAAGCCGGGGCAAGGATGGCGATGGCGAAGGAAGCTTTGGCGGTCATGGATGCCTCCATCATACGTTTGCGGATGAGCCAAAAGGAATGGGGAGGGCAGCTTGTGCTGTCCTCCCCATCCAGGTTGAAGCAGTGGTTAGAAGGTGATCTTGCCGTAGAGCTGCATGGTTCTGCCGCCCACGGTGACGCTGTTGATGACGGCTGAGGATGTGGCGTTGTTGGCACCGTTGGGGCTGATGACATTGCTGCCGGATTGCCCGAAGCTGGGGTGATTGAGAACGTTGAACGCCTCGCCGCGGATCTCCAACTTGATGTTGCGTTCCGGGTAGATGTCGAACGTTTTGCCGAGAGCTGCGTTCATGTCTGTCAGCTGCGGGCCGGTGACGGTGTTTCTGCGCATGTTGCCGTAGGTGCCTGGGAGCGGCTGCTGAAAGGCTGCTGTGTTGTACCACTGGCTGAGGCGGGAGTAGACGCTACCGCCTTTATGCCAGTCGCCGACCTGGTTGGGGAACTGTGTGTAATCGCCGGAGCGATTGTAGGAATCATTGAAGCTGCCCGTGGTGATACCCATGGGGTTGCCGTCCTGAATGACGAAGGTGCTGGAAGCGCGCCAGCCGCCGAGGAGCTCATCCGCGATCCAGCTCTTGTTCAGGAAAAGTGCGTTTCTGCCGAAGGGGAGCGTGTAGATGGCGCTCCCTTTGAGGGCGTTGCGGATGTCGAAGTTGGAGTTGCCGTAGTTGAGGCCTGGATCGTAGGCGTACTGGTAGTTTTGGTAGCCTTCGCGCGAGCCCCAGCCCGAGCTGTCCTGGTCATCGAGCATGTGCGACCAGACATAGTTCACGTCGAACTCAAGCCCGTAGCTGAGACGCTTGCGCACCTCCGTTTGCAGGGCGTGGTAATTCGAGATGGCGTTATTGGTGCTTCCGCCGATGGTGCTGTAGATGTTGTAGGGCCGATATTGCTGGTTGTTTGGCCCGTATTGCAAACCGTTCAATGGAACCTGGTTGATGTCCACCGGGAAGCTCAGATCCGTGCCGTGGTTGCCAACGTAGGCCATGCTGAGGACGAAGTTGTTGCCGAACTGACGCTGCACCGAAAGGCTCCACTGGTAGTTCTTCGGTACGGGCGTGTGATAGGGGGTGAAGCTTAGACCCTGCTGACCGGCGTTGCGGGCATCCGGCGTGGTGGGAGCGTTGAGGTAGGTGGCCAGGACGGGTGTGGTGTTGAAGCCGTTCATGCCGCAGCCGGGGTTCGTAGTATCGGGGGTGGCGCCGGTTCCGGAGAACTGGACGACAGGGCAGATGCCGTTGGTGGAGTCGCTTAGACCGCCGCTGGCGCCGAACTCGCCGCCCATGCCGCCGCCGTAGGTGTCCTCACTCAGCAGTCCGGCGTAGAGGCCGAAGGAACCGCGGATCACTGTGCTGGGTTCGAAGGCCCACGCAAACCCTACGCGAGGAAGCCAGATGTTGTACTGCGGAGCGACGAGCTGGCTACGGCCGTTGGCCTTGGTTGTGCCGTACCAGATTGCGCCGTTGGTGCCGGTGCCGGGGTTGAGAACGGTGGGATCAAAGGTGGACTCGTTGCCTTTGACCTCGGACCAGCCGGTATTGGCTTCCCAGCGCAGACCCGCGTTGACGGTCAACTTGGGGGTGAGTTTGATGTCGTCCTGAATGAAGAGTTGAGGATCCTTCTGCCGTGCGCCAAACTCCGGCGTCACACCGGCGCTCCAGCTCTGCGACTGCCCGAGCAGGAAGTCAGCGTAGCCGATGCCGGAGGTGTAGCCCGAGCCGTCGGCGAGGGTGACGCCGGTCTGGCCGTTGAAGGAGGTGTATTGGCCGTTGAAGTTGACGCTACCCGGGTTGAGATTGCCCCAGGCGGTAGAGTCAGCGCGCTCGATGAGGAACTCTCCACCGAAGTGCAGGATGTGCTTGCCTTTGATCAGGGTTACGACATCAGACGGGTCGAAAACCATTTCCTTGTAGACGGCGTTGGTGGGGGAACCGAGACCATAGAAGCCGTTGATTCCCACGTTGGGGAACTCATCGGTCTTGGCGAACTGCCAGCCGAGCTTCGTCGGGAAGCCCTGGCCCAGTGTGTACGGGGCGTAGAAGTTGAGCTGGTCAGTGAAGCCCATGCGGGCTTCATTGATCAAGTGATTGCTGAAGCTCCAAACGTCAGAGACCTGGGAGTTATGCCGGCTTACATCGCCGACCTGGCAGTTGATGGGGCAGAGCCCCTGGTTGAGGAAGGTCGCCGGGTTATCGCTTTCGGTGACGGTCGCGGTGAAGCGGTTCTTCTGGGTGAGGTCGTAGTCGAGTCGGCCGAAGTACTTGGTGAAAGGGTTGGTGCTGGGAACGTTGTAGAAGTAGTTGTTCTGCGCGATCCCGCCGCTGATGGTCGGATTGGCGACGTTGGGCGCGGGAAAGTACTTGGCGACGGCTGCCGAGACCTTGTCCTGGAGTGCTGCGGGGATGGCGTTCGTGCCGTACTCGGACTGGAAGGTCTGGCGGATTACGCAAGGGCAGTTCTGGGTATAGGTGCTGTTGGCCAGCTGGTAGGTGTGTGTTCCGGTCCCCTGGATGGTTTGCGTTGTGGGGTCGTAGAGAACGTTGGTGCCCGCGGCCGCAAAGCTTCCGGTCAACTCCGTCGCGGTGGGCACGGTGATGAAGCCGTTGGAAGCGCCTCCGTGGTTGATGGTCTTGTCGTAATCAAAGAAGAAGAACGCCCTGTGCTTGAGGACCGGGCCGCCGACATTGAAGCCGAAGTTGTTGTACCGAAGGAAGGGGACTGTTGCTTTCTGACCGAAGGCGTAAGGCGCGGCGTTGAGAGCATTGTTCTGGAAGTACTCGTATCCAGCGCCGTGGAACTGGTCGGTGCCGCCCTTGGTGATCTGGTTGTAGACGACGTTGCCGACACCGTATTGCGCGGAGAAACCGACGTCGCTCATTTTGACTTCGGCGGTGGTCTCGAAGATGGTGACGTCTGCGTTCTGGCTCATGGGCAGGGTGCTGCTGGCGCCGTCCTGAAGCACGGCCTCAAACGGGAGGTTGCCGTTGAACGAGACCTGGCCCGCATTGGGCTGTACGGCGGTGCTGGAGTTTTCGGGGGTGCCGTTAGCGCCGGGTTGCAGCCAGATGAAATTCTGCCAGTCGGCTCCAACCTGTGGGAGTTGGGTCATGGTTTCGGCGGTGAGGGTCTGTTCCTGCGAACCGGACTCGGTGTCGAGCAGGGGGGTGTCAGTGTTTACGGTGACTTCCTGGGTGCTGTTCCCGAGAGTCAGGGTGGCGTCGATGCCCTGAACGCCGACGTCGAGAGTGAGGGGGCCGCGGACGAGGGATTCGAAGCCGCTCTTGGTGAAGGTGATTTTGTAGTGGTCCGGGACGATCGGCCCGGTGTCAAACAGGCCGGCGCCGTCGGTGGTGAAGGAACGGGTGACGCCTTTGTCGACGTCGAGGACAGATACGGTGACACCGGGGATGACGGCTCCGGACGGGTCTGTCACTGTCCCCCGGATGTCACCGGAGTTTGTGTTCTGGCCGTGCAAGCCTAGGGTGCCGGCGCACACCGCGGCCGCAAGCGCGAGGTGCTGGGGAAGGTGCCTCATCTGGATCTCCTTTGAAGTGCCGCTGCAGACGCTGTTGCCATGGATCTTCCACTTTTGTCTCTTGGGACAAACGGTTTTCCAGGCGGCTGCGGGATCATCTAAGCGGAGTGTTCGCATGACTGTCAAGCCAGCACCTGCAAAAAAGGCGCGCAGCTCCGCGTTTCGTGAACACGCAAGACAAAGGTTTGACCTTGAAGCGTTTCAATGAATTTGCGGGAGCTGGCGGATCGCAAACGACGTGATGGGGGAGGTCAAGGGGAGGGATGTGCGGATGTGCTGACGAGGTGAGGCGGCGGTCAGGCGGCGATGACGATCTCGATCGGGGCGAGAGGGTAGCCGGCGTCGCGCCAGCCCTGGAGGCCGCCTTTGAGGGGGCGGACGCGCTTGATGCCGAGGCGGCGGAGGTCGAGGGCGACCTTGGCGCTGGTTTCTTCGCTGGGGCAGGTGCAGTAGAGAATGATGTCGCGGTCGCGGGGGATGAGTTCGTGGCGCTGCTTGAGTTCGTCGGGGCTGAGGCGGAGGGCGTTGGGGAGCGTGAGGGGGTCGGCGAGGACGTCGAGCGGGTGGCGGAGGTCGACGATGAAGGGGCCGGGGAGATCGGCGTTGAGGGCGTCGTCGAGCATGGCTTGAAGCTGGGCGGGTTCCAGACGGAGGCCGCGGAGTTCGCGAAGGAAGCGCAGACGGCGGATGTACCGGGTGAGCAGGACGGCGGCGACCATGAGCAGGACGAGCGGGACGGCGTAGCGGGCGAGGAGGGAAAACCAGCGGGTGCTGCGGTCGATGAGGTCGCCGAAGAAGCGGCCGCCGAAGAGCCAGGCGCTGGCCCAGATGAGGGAGCCGGCCAGGTCGTAGACGGCGAAGGAGCGATAACGGAGGCCGGACTGCCCGGCAAGCGGGGCGGCCATGGTGCTGAGGCCGGGGATGAACTTGGCGTAGAGCATGGTGGTGGCGCCGCGGCGGCCGAGGCTGCCCTGGGTGCGGTTGACGCAGCTTGCAGCCTCAAAGGAGAGCTTGCAGAGGACGTTCACAATGCGGGTGCCGTAACGGCGGCCGAGGAAGAACCAGAGCGAGTCCGAGAGCAGGCAGGCGAGCAGAACGGTGGGGAGCACGAAGGCGATGTGGAGCTTGTGCGCGGTGCTCATGGTCCCGGCGGCGAGGAGGACCGGGGCGCTGGGGATGGGGATGCCGGCCTGCTCCATGAGGACCCAGCCGAAGAGGATGGAGTAAGCGTGGTGAATGAATGCGCGTAATAAGAAGTTCATGCTTCAGCCCTCCTCCATTTTCACCTTGATGTCACTTGGCGATGCTTTGCAGGCGTCGCCCGCCGGCGGTGTTCTCTGATCAGCTGTCTACGGCATAGATGTGAGAACCCTACCCGCGGTGCAAAAAGAAGTGGTCAGGCAGAAGGCCTGACCACTTTCATAACGACGAGGAACCCTGATGCCTGGCCACCGTGGTTTAAGAGCCAGCTCCCTTGACGTGAACGCTGGGCTCCACGGACATGCCTGCGCGGAGGGCGTTGTCCTGGTTCTCGTTTTGGAGGTTAGTGAAGTCGATGCGCACGGGAATACGTTGAACGACTTTCACGTAGTTGCCGGTGGCGTTTTCGGGAGGGAAGAGGCTGAGGCGAGAACCCGTGGCTCCACCGATTTCAGTGATTTTTCCGGTGAAATGGCGGCCTCCGAGGGCGTCTACCTTGATGTCCACGGTTTGGCCTGCGCGCATGCCCTTCAGTTGGGTTTCCTTGAAGTTGGCCGTAACGAAGAGATTGTTGAGGGGGACGACGGTGAGGAGGGCCTGGCCCACGGAGAGGTTGTCCCCGATGGACACGTTCTTGCGGCTCACGATGCCATTCGTGGGTGCAACGATGTGGCAGTAGCTGAGGTTCAGCCTGGCCTGGTCGATGCGGGTCTGGGCCTGCTTGACGCTCGCGTCGGCGGCTTGTGCGCGGGCATTCTGCACGGCGATCTGCCTGGGAGCATTTTGCTGGTTCTGTGACTGCTGCGACTGGGCGGAGGCGAGGCGCTGCTCGGCGGAGAGAACCTGCTGCTGCGCGCCGGCGGCATCACGCTGGGCCACATCCACGGCAGCCTGAGCGGCGGTGGCAGTGGCGACTGCCGCGTCATACTGCTGCTTGGAGATGACGTCGCGAGCGACGAGAGGGGTGTAGCGGTCGACATCGGTCTGGGCCTTGAGCGCATTGGCCTGGGCTTCGAGGATGCGTGCCTGCATGGCCTGGGCATTGGCGCGGGCCTGGGCGACGGAGGCCTGGGTGTTCTGCACGTCCTGCCCGGCGGTGGTGACCGAGGTGCGAACGCTGACGCTGGTGATGGGTACGTTGGCAGTGGCCTGCACGTATTCCGCACGAGCGTTGGCGAGGTTAGCTTCTGCCTGCTGAAGGGCCACCTGGTAGTCACTCGGGTCGATGTCGGCGATGGGATCACCGGCGTGCACTTCCTGATCTTCCTTGATGTACACCTTGGTGACCTGGCCGGCAACGCGGGCGCTCACCTGGTAGAGGTCGCCGTCCACCTGGGCATCATCGGTGTCTTCAGTGAAGGTGGAACGCCAGTAGAAGAAGCCGGCGATCAGCGCCAGGAGGAGAACGATGGCGATGACGATGAAGCGGCGTCCGGACTTTTTGGCCGGGGGCTCAGGAGGCGCAGCTTCGGTGCGCGCCTGCGAGGCAGAAGCCGCCGCGGGAGAGCTTTGCGGGTCCAGTGTCTGGGTACCGCCGCCATTTGTTTGCCGCTGTTCTTCGGCCACTTTACTTCCCTCCGAGATACGTCTTGTAGTTCGTGGTGGCGACGCCCAACGCCCGCGCAAGCTCCAGCTTGGCTACGTTGTGCTGATAGAGCGCCGCGATGTATTGGTCGTTCGCCTGGCCGTCGGTGGCGAGGGCCTGGGAGACGGGCAGATTGTCGGCGACGCCGGCGCGAAAGCGTTCCTGCGCCTCTTTAAGGGCTTCATCCGCGAGATCAACGTTGCTTTTGGCGGCCTGGACGAGCTTGGAGGCTGTCTCGATGTCGAGGATGGCGTCACGGACATCGGCGTTGACCTGTTGCACGTCGTCGGCGAGTTTTGCCTCTACCTGATCACGCTGGGCAGCGGCAATCTGCTCATCGCCATGCGTCTTCGCAATCTGCAGAAGCGGCGCGGAGATCTGGCCGGTGGCGGTAAAGGTGCCGTGAGAGTGGCCGGCCGTGGTGCCGATGTCGCCATAGTCCCCGGTCGCGCTGAGAACCGGGAGCTGCTCATCGAAGGCGGCTTTCTGACCGGCCTTGGCAGCTTCAACCTTTTCGGCGTCGGCAGCAAGGTCTTTGCGCTGCTTCAGGGCCTGCTGGAAAGCGGCTTCTGCTTCCGGGGTGTCGAGGGTGGCATAGGGCGCCTGGTCGGCGAGGGTGAACTGCTGGTCCAGCGGGAGGCCGATGACACGGGCCAGAGCGATGCGGTCCTTGCCAAGCTGATTGGTCGCGGAGATCAGGGTCTGCTGCTGCGACTGGAAGTCTACCTGGGCGCGGAGGACGTCAAGGCGTGGGCTGGTGCCGGCCTCGTGGGCGGCCGTGGCCTGGTCGAGCGAGAGCCTGGACTCGGCGATCTGTGCTTCCGCGGCAGTGATGCGGGCGGCGTCGGCGGTGCAGAGCAGGTACGCGTTGCCGACGGTGAGGACGACCATGTCGCGGGCGTCCTCGGCGGAGAGCCTGGCGGCCTGGAAGTTGTGCTTGGCCGAGATGTAGTTCTGGATCGACTGCAGGTTTACCAGATTCTGGGTGAGGTAGGCGCGAAAGTCGATGATCTGGAAGGGGCCGACGATGGGCTTGATGCCGGGAAAGCGAAGACCATAGGAGGCCAGATTGACCTGCTCCACGGTGACGTTCGCCCCGGCGGTGAGGCTGGGAAGAAGGTTTTGGAGCTCCAGCAGGCGTTGACCGTTGGCGCTCTTCACGTCAGAGGTCTGAAGGATGACGCCGAGGTTGTAACGAAGACCCCGTTGGATGGCGTCGTCCAGCGTGAGGGAGAGATCCGCGCCGGTGGCTTTGCCGTGGATCACGCTGCCGCGGAAGTCCTGGCTGCTGGCCGAACTCGGGGTCACAGTGGGGCCTGGTTGGGCGAGCTGCTGCTGGACCTTGGTGACGGCTCCGAGATTGCCGGAAGAACTTGCACCGGATGCACTGTTGCCAGCCCCGTTGGTGGCCCCGGCAGTTTGCCCCTGTGCGCTGAGCGCTGCCAAGAGAAGAGCGGAGATGCTCATGCATAGCGCTGGCTTGATTCTGTTTTGCCCCATCACACCCATGGTATCGGACAGTGATGAACCGACGCACAAACCGTGCGCGATACCCACTGCGAGTCTTTTCCAGTTCGATGCTCTGGTTTCGCGGGTGATGCAAAAAAGCCGATGGCGGGATCCCACGAAAGGGGGAGGGCAGACAATCCTCAAGCGTGGACTTTACACTCTGGGGGTTCACCCCAAGCCCCTGGAGGGCACCTGATGTTTCTTGGCATTGATGTTGGCACCGGCGGGACGCGGGCCGTTTTGATTGATCGTAGCGGCGCGGTGCTGGCCTCCCATTCGAGTGCGCATGCGGAGATGTATTCGGAGCATATTGGATGGGCGGAGCAGGACCCGAACGACTGGTGGCGGGCGGCGCAGGAGGCGATAAGCGGGGTGTTGAAGCTGGCGCAGGCCGCCGGGCAGAGTGGGCCGGTGGAGGCGGTGGGCTTGACGGGGCAGATGCATGGATGCGTGATGCTGGATGCGGCAGGGCAAGTGCTGCGGCCGGCGCTGATCTGGTGCGACCAGCGAACGCAGCCGCAGTGCGACTGGCTTACGGAGAAGGTGGGGTACCCCCGGCTGATTGAGCTTGTGGCTAATCCCGCGCTGCCCAACTTCACGCTGACCAAACTGCTGTGGGTGAAGGAGCATCAGCCGGAGATTTTCGCGAAGATCGCGCATGTCCTGTGCCCCAAGGATTTTGTGCGGCTGCGGATGACCGGCGAGTATGCGATGGACATGCAGGAGGCTAGCGGGACGCTGCTGCTGGATGTGGTGCACCGGCGTTGGAGCCGGGAGGTAGCGGACGCGGCGGGGATCCCGATGGATTGGCTGCCAAAGCTGTATGAGGGGCCGGAGATTTGTGCGCGGATCTCGGCGGAAGGGGCGGCGGCTACGGGGTTGACGGCTGGGACGCCGGTGGCGGCGGGGGCTGGGGACCAAGGGGCTGGGGCGGTGGGGATGGGCATCCTGGCGCCGGGATCGGTTTCGGCGACGATTGGGACGTCGGGGGTGGTGTTTGCGTCGACGAACAAGCCGACGCTGGATCCCAAAGGGCGGTTGCATACCTTCTGCCATGCGGCGCCCGGGTTGTGGCATGTGATGGGTGTGACGAATGGGGCGGGGTTGAGCTTCCGCTGGCTGAAGGACACGTTTATGCCGTTGAACAGCTATGACGAGCTGACGGTACTGGCGATGGATGTGCCTCCGGCTTCGGAGGGTTTGTTGTGGGCGCCTTACCTGTTTGGAGAGCGGACGCCGTACCTGGATCCGAAGGCGCGGGCGGCCTTTGTGGGCATTACGGCGTCGACGACGCGGGCGCACTTTATCCGCGCGGTGCTGGAGGGTGTGGCGTTTTCGCTGAAGGATACGTTTACGTTGTTTGCGGAGTTAGGGATCCCGGTGGACACGATTCGGCTGGGTGGGGGAGGGGCGCGGGGACCGTTGTGGCGGCAGATCCAGGCGGATGTCTATGGACATGCGGTGGAGCTGCTGGAGGCCGAGGAGGGTGGGGCGTTTGGCGCGGCGTTGCTGGCCGGGACGGGCGTGGGGGCGTGGGGTTCGGTGCAGGAGGCTTGCGACAGCACGATCCGGGCGGCTGAGGTGATTGAGCCGAAGCATGCGGAGGTGATGGCGCGGCATTACGAGCATTACCGGAAGATGTATCCGGCGCTGAAGGCGGTGTCTGGATAGCCGCCGATTGGTAGGCTAAGTCCTGAGTGCGGTGGAGAAGCTTTTGCTTGTTGATCGCGAAACTTTTCCACCGGACGATAGGAGTTGTTGCAGATGTCAGAAGTGATTCGCGTTGGTGTTGTGGGGTATGGGCTTGCGGGGCGGGTGTTTCATTGCCCGTTTGTGTCGGCTGTGCCTGGGTTGAGTTTGGAAGCGATTGTGCAGCGGTCGGGGGAGAGTGCGGCGGAGGTTTATCCGCAGGCCCGGATCCTGCGGTCGGCTGAGGAGGCGATTGGGGATCCTGCGATTGATTTGATCGTGGTGGCGACGCCGAATGAGACGCATGAGGAGCTTGCGCGGAAGGCTTTGGCGGCGGGGAAGCATGTTGTCGTGGATAAGCCGCTGGCACCTACCGCCGAGGCGATTCGGGGGTTGATTGCGACGGCGCATGCGGCGGGGAAGAAGTTGATTCCGTTCCATAACCGGCGGTGGGATGGGGATTTTTTGACGCTGCAGGCGTTGGTGGGCGAGGGCAAGCTGGGGCGGGTGGTGAAGGTGAGCTCGCATATGGACCGATATCGGCCGCTGCGGCGAGAGGGGACGTGGAAGGAGCAGGGTGGGGAGGCGCAGGGGTTGTTGCAGGACCTGGGGCCGCATTTGTTAGACCAGGCGGTGGTGCTGTTTGGGATGCCGCAGCGGTTGACGGCTTCGGTGCGGCGGGACCGGGAGGGTACGGCGGTTGAGGATGCGTTTGATGTGGTTTTGACTTATGACCGGGATGGGCATGAGCTGCGGTTCGAGGTGCATGGGACGATGCTGGCGGCGGATCCGGCGCCGCGGTTTCGGGCGCATGGGACGGCTGGGAGTTATACGAAGTTTGGGTTGGATCCGCAGGAGCCGCACCTGGTGGCGGAGGGACGGCACCCGCCGCAGATGGGGTCTTCGGTGCCGTGGATTGCGGAGGCGGAGTCGGCTTGGGGGGTGTTGACGAAGTGCGCGGATCCGGAGAAGCCGGGGGAGTTGACGCGGACGGCGGTGCCTACGTGGGTGGGGGACTACCGCTTGTTTTATGCGGGGGTAAGGGATGCGTTGTTGGGGAAGGGCGAGGTGCCGGTGAGGGCGGAGGATGCGCTGCGGGTGGCTGAGTTGATTGCTTTGGCGAGAAGAAGTAGTGCGGAAGGTCGGACGGTGGAGGTGGTGTTGGGGTAGGCGCGAGAAGTGTTCGGTGGCCTACACTTTTGCGATGGAGCGTGTGGAGGCGGGGCGTGGGGGGTGGCTTGGAGCTGAATCTTTGGAAGAGGCATCTGGGGCGGGTGCCGGATGTGGTTTGGGAGCGGGTGGGGCTGCGCAGGTTGGTGCTTGCGGAGAATGATCTCCGGATGATTGGGCCGGAGATTGGTGGCTTGCGGGCGCTTCAGATGTTGGACCTTGGGCACAATCTGCTGGAGCGCGTTCCTGAGGAGATTGGGAAGTTGCGGGAGTTGGAGTTTTTGTACCTGCACGACAACCGGTTGGCTGCGCTTCCGGATGAGGTCGGGCTGTTGAAGGCGGTGCGGTATTTGAACCTGGGGGAGAACCGGTTCGAGGCGTTGCCGGGGGCTGTTTGCGGTATGGAGGCGCTGGTGGAACTGCGGTTGGAGGGGAATCGGATGGAGAGCCTTCCGGGGGCGATTGGGCAGTTGGGGCGGCTGCGGGAGTTGCACCTGCGGAATAACCGGTTGTGTACGTTACCGGAGGAGATCGGGAGCTTAAGGGAGTTGCGGCTTTTGGATCTGCGAGGGAATCCGTTGCGATTTTTGCCGGAGGCAATAGCTGGGCTGCCGAAGTTGGAGAAGCTTGATTTGCGTTGGGTGGAGGAGCTTCGGGAGCCAGCGTGGTTGAGTGAACTTGAGAGGCGGGGATGCCTGGTGTACCGGTGAGGCCGGGCGGGGTGAGGGAAGGGTTGGACGGTATACTCGACGGGGCGCTTTGGCGTGGCGAAGGGTGAGGAGACGGTTTGGCGAAGGCTGAGATTGGGATTATTGGCGGCAGTGGGTTGTATGGGATGCCGGGGTTGACGGATGTGCGGGAAGAGCGGGTGGAGACGCCCTTTGGGGAGCCTAGCGAGGCGTTTGTGCTGGGGACGTTGGAGGGGCGGAGCGTTGCCTTTCTGGCGCGGCATGGGAAGGGGCACCGGATTTTGCCGAGTGAGTTGAACTTCAAGGCGAACATCTATGCGATGAAGGCTCTGGGGGTGACGAGCATTTTGAGTGTGAGTGCGGTGGGGAGTTTGAAGGAGGAGCATAAGCCTACGCATTTTGTGATTCCGGATCAGTTTCTTGACCGGACGTTTGACCGGTCGGCTACGTTCTTTGGCGAGGGTGTGGTGGGGCATGTTGGGTTTGCGGATCCTGTTTGCGGGGTGGTGGCTGGGGTGTTTGCGGAGGCTTGCCGCGAGGTGGGCGTGGTGGGGAAGTTGGGCGGGACGTACGTGTGTATGGAGGGACCGCAGTTCTCTACGCGGGCGGAGAGCCGGCTTTACCGGAGTTGGGGTGCGGATGTGATTGGGATGACGAATCTGCAGGAGGCGAAGCTGGCGCGGGAAGCGGAGATCAGTTATGCCACGTTGGCCATGGTGACGGATTATGACTGCTGGTACGAGGGGCATGATGACGTGACGGTGGAGCAGGTGGTGAAGGTGATGCACCAGAATGCGGAGAATGCGGGGAAGGTGGTGAAGGCGGCGGTGCGGTTGATGCCTACGGATCTGAGTGAGGCGCCTGCGCAGACTGCGGCGAAGTTTGCGATTATGACGGACCGCGGGGTGATTCCTGAGGGGACGAAGCGGAGGTTGGATTTGTTGTTTGGGAAGTATTGGTAGGTGTCGCAAACTGCGAACGCGGTGTGCGCGAAGTACGCGGTGTTTGCGCAGCGTAAATGCTGGCAGGTCCAGGAGAGCAGGTCCCCCTGCGGAGTTGACAGTACGAGAAGGAAGGGCAACGGCAGAGGCGAGAGCAAGTTTGAAGCGCAGATTCCCTGCGAAACAGAACAGTAGAAAAAGAGGATTGATGGCGATCTTAGTTGTGGGTTCGGTGGCGTTTGATACTTTGGAGACGC
>CAZZWG010000076.1:0-13494 GCA_964657685.1 Verrucomicrobia bacterium Tous-C9LFEB
TTGTGGCGGGTTTGCTGCATCCGGAAGGGAAGGCCAAAGCGCAAAAGCCAGTCAAGACGGTGGACCCGAATGTGCGTGAGGCGCAGGAGCAGCTGAGGCAGAGGCTGGGGTTAAAGGTGACGGTTGAGGATAAGCAGGGGCGTGGGCGCGTAATTATTGAGTATGGGAACGTGGATGATTTCGACGCCATATTGGCGGCTCTGGTGGGAAGCTTGTAGGGGTCAGTTAAGGTCGGACCGTATCGAGTGCGACACAAGCGAAAACCCTCTGTGCGAATAACGAACGGAGATGCAAGTCCCACTCGAGACTCGTCAGGGATCGCTGAACTGGTGCTCTTACGGAGGCGTGGCAATCAGAGCGGCACGGTCTGCGGAAGTACAAGGGCGTGCCGCACTGCCTGTTGTCACACGTTGAACTTGAAGAAAAGAATGTCGCCGTCCTTCACGACATATTCCTTGCCCTCGGAGCGGAGCAGGCCTGCTTCCTTGACGGCTTGTTCGGAGCCGAGGCGAAATAAATCGGCGGAGGAGTAGGAATCGGCCTTGATGAAGCCACGTTCGAAGTCGGTATGGATGACTCCCGCGGCGCCCGGCGCTTTGGTACCACGAAGGATCGTCCAGGCGCGGACTTCCTGGACGCCGGCGGTGAAGTAGGTGATGAGGTTAAGGAGGCGATACCCGGCGTGGATGAGGCGGTTGAGCCCGGGTTCGGTAAGGCCGAGGTCGGTAAGAAACTCGCCGCGCTCATCGGGGTCGAGGAGCGCGATTTCACTTTCGAGCGAGCCGCAGATTCGCACGACTTCCGAACCTTCCTCGGCGGCCCGCGCGTCCACTTTGGCAGTGTGAGCGTTGCCGGTGAGGAGAGCGGCCTCGTCGACATTGGCTACGTAGAGCATGGGCTTTGCGGTGATGAGGTGAAGGTCCCGGGAGGCGAGGCGTTCATCCTCGGTTAGGTCGACGATGCGGGTGGGTTTCCCGGCTTCGAGAGCTTCCTTTAGCTTGGCCACGGCTGCGCCTTCGGCCTTGATCCTGGGGTCGGTCGCGTTTTTTAGGAGCTTTTCAAGACGGGTTGAACGCTTTTCAACGGTGTCCAGGTCGGCCAGAAGAAGTTCGGTGTTGATCGTTTCGATATCGGAGATCGGGTCAACATGGCCTGAGACGTGGACCACTTCGGGATCTTCAAAACAGCGAACGACGTGAGCGATGGCGTCCGTTGAGCGGATATGGCCGAGGAACTGGTTGCCAAGGCCTTCACCTTTGGAGGCGCCGGCGACGAGTCCGGCGATGTCAATGAATTCCATGCTGGTGGGCACGAGCGATTTGGGCTTAATCAGGGCGGCGATCTTGTCGAGGCGCTCGTCGGGAACGGCGACGATGCCGACGTTGGGGTCGATGGTGCAGAAGGGGTAGTTCGCAGCCTGGGCCTTGGAGGCGGTGAGCGCGTTGAAGATGGTGGATTTGCCGACGTTCGGCAGGCCGACGATACCGCAGTTAAGAGCCATACAGATTCAGGGTACAGGGTGGAAACGGTGCCGTGCTTGGCGGATGAAGGAAGCGCCAGATTCGGAGCGCCCGCTGACCCCAGTAACCTCGCCGAAGTATTACCAAAAAGTTGTAGACACATCCCGAAACAGTGCTACTGTTGTCCTCACAAACCAAAGGGGTACACAGCAGGTGGGACTGGGGAGAGAGAGTTCCCCGGAAGGATGGTGTCCGTCTGCGCCTGCCGCCTGCCTGAATGAACGACAGCTAGAACCTTGGTTGAGATTGGCTCCCTGTTCAAGCAGGAAGAGCCCGGAAGTAATTCATACAGGAGAGCCTATGTGCCGCTCGTCGCATTTCCGTTCGATCACCTTGCTCATTGCGCTTGGCTGCGCCGCTATTCCGACGATTAAAGCCCAGACGTTTTCAGCAACGACAGGGACGGAGGCGCTGATTACGCCCACCTCTGCACCGCGGGCCGCCACGGTGAATGTACCTGGGCACAGCAGAAGCTCGGAAGAGAAGCTGCTGTTTGGCCGTGTTCGGGACGGTGTTTACACCGTGGACGGCATGGTGGCCAAGGTCCATCTCAACTACGACGTGAACGGGGTGCGCTTCCTTACGATGTTCGTCCCGGGGTTGGGCACCGCGGTAGTTTCACCCGCTCCCGTGAATGATGCCGTCTTGAGTGGGGCGACGCTGAAAGATGGAGAACTAAGCTTCGAGGTGGGTGAACATACCTTCAAACTGACCGGCATCGCGTTGGCCAGCAATCGGGGCGGCGTACCGGCCCATCTTTACGTGCGGTTGGACCGAGGCGCGTGGCAACTTGGTCGTCAGCCGATGGTTGGTTTCGGGGATGTAGGCGCAATGCCGTACCAGTGGCCGGGCGCTCTGCCCTCTGCGCCGGCTCCGCATACAGAGGAGACCGAGGTGATTCCACCGGTGCCGGCGCGCCTGTTGCCGAGTACGACCAGCGTTGTTCCGCGGGTAGTTGCGCCGGCGAACGTGGAGCCGGCAAGTTCAAATCCTGTCACCAATCCGTAGGTCTGTGCGGCTTTCCGACAAGCAGGTTGGTGTAGAGGACGTAACAGTGGCCAGTCGCCGCGGTTGCGTCCTCTTTCTCTTTGCGGCATCTGACGTTTGCCGTTACCCGGAAGATGGAAGTGAACGGGGTTTTCCGGGGGACGCGAGGCGGAGGGGAGAGGACGGCTATGCAGATCGGGATTGATACGTTTGTGGAGGTCGAGTCGCGGCCGGGCGTAAGTCCGGCGAGAGCGGGGCTGGAACGTGTGCGGCAAATGCTGGAAGAAGCCGAACTTGCAGACCGTGTGGGCCTGGATGTGTATGCGATCGGTGAGCATCACCGGGAGGAGTATGTTGCGAGTGCACCCGCGGTGTTGTTGGCGGCGGTAGCGGCGCGGACGGAAAAGATTCGGCTCTCGAGCGCGGTCACTGTCCTAAGTTCAGACGATCCTGTGCGGGTGTTTCAGCAATTTGCAACGGTGGATTTGATCTCGAATGGACGTGCGGAGGTGATTGTCGGGCGGGGTTCGTTTACGGAATCGTACCCGCTTTTTGGCTATGATCTGCGGAACTATGATGAGCTTTTCGCCGAGAAGCTGGACTTGCTGCTGCATCTGCGGGACGAAGTGAAGGTCCATTGGGAGGGTAGGCACCGGGCATCGCTTACTGGTCAAGGAGTGTGGCCGCGACCCGTGCAGGTGGCGCTTCCAATCAGGTTGGGCGTGGGCGGAACGCCAAACAGTTTTGTGCGGGCGGGCACGCTTGGACTGCCACTCACTGTCGCGATCATTGGAGGGGAGCCGGCGCGCTTTCGGCCGTTGGTCGATCTATATCGCGAGGCGGGGCGCCGCGCAGGCCATGCGCCGGAGATGCTGGACGTGGCTGTGCATTCGATTGGGTACGTTGCCGAAACCGATGGGAAGGCTGCCGACGAGTTGTGGCCGGCGTATGCCCAGACCTTTGGTCGTATTGGGCGCGAGAGGGGATGGGCCCCAACGACCCGAGCGGCCTTTGACGCACAGCTTGGGCCCCGGGGGGCGTTTGTCGTTGGTTCGCCCGCGACGGTCGCCGCGAAGATGCGACATATCGATGCAGCACTGGGGGGCGTATCGCGGGTGAGTCTGATGATGAGCGGCGGACCTGTTTCGCACCGGGGTACCATGCGCTCGATTGAGTTGCTGGGCACGGCGGTGAAGCCGGAGCTGGTGAGCGAACTCGTTGCAATTTAGCCGGTGAAGGCACGAAGGTAATTCGACGGAAGTGGTATGGCGGATTTGCCACTTCGGGAGGAGAGTAGGTTGTACGGAGGCGAAGATAAGGAGAAAACCTGTTGGGCTTGTGTATCGGCTCTAGTAACCGGGATCCCTGCGGGTCCATCGCTCTTTGAGATTTAGAAATGGGCTTTCGTAGAAACGAAAGCTAAGCCATGCGAGCAGCAAGGTCGAGGGTAAGGCCAGGAGGGCTGCTGCGGCGCTAGATTGCGGAGAACCTGCCGCGAAATGGACGCCGCTGTGGACGCCGCTATGGGCGACAAGGTGGACGAACAGGCCGTGTAAGAGGTCGTGGAAGATGTACGCCCCGTAACTTAGCCGTCCGACCCACCGGAGGGGACGGAGGCGCAGAAGGGCGTAGGTCCAGGTTCCGGGTTGAAGGGCGCACACCATGGCGGACGCGGCGAAGATGTTAGCGAACAGAAGGCCGCCAGTGTATATCCAGTGTGGATACTGGCTGGGTTGCATTTGTACGCCGTGCACCACGAAGGCAAGATAGGCGATCAGGGCCGCAGAGCACACAACCAGGATCAAGCGGGCGAGCTTGAGAAGGCTGGCTTGAGAAGATCCCCGCCAAAGGAGAGCGACGAGGCCGCCGAGAAGGAGTGCGTCCATCTGGGCGGGTGTGAAGTGGTTGAGGAGGGCTGCGGAAAGCATCCAGGGCGGGGCGCAGCGCTGGAGAGCCAGGCGCAGGAGCGGTCCGGCAAGTACGGCACCCGCACAAAGGGAGATGAGCTTGCGCCGGTCGCGCAGGCGAAAGACGACCCACGGCCAGAGCAGGTAGAACTGCTCTTCGAGGCACAAGGACCATAGATGCCCGAGGTAGACCTCGCTGCGAGGGAAGAGCGTGCTTGTGAGGTGAGCGTCCGCGGCGAGTTCGAGGGGCGACCTGGGAACGAGCACGGAGGGTGAGACGAAGGCAAGGAAGTTACCCAGGTAGAAAGGCCAGGCCAGCCACCATCGATCCCAATGCCAGTGCACTACCGGCCAGAGGAGGAGAAGGATGGCGAACAGGCCGTAGTAGAGGGGAAAGATGCGCAGGCTTCGGCGCACGTAGAAATTGCGGATGCGGTGTGGGTCGTCTTGCGTATCGAAAAGGATACCTGTGATGAGAAAGCCGGACAGGACAAAGAAGACGTTGACGCCGGTCCATCCCCAGGCCAGCGAAAGGTAATGCTGGCCAAAGACCATGAGGAAGGCCACGGCGCGAAGACCGTCAAGAGCTGGGTAGAAGGCGCGGTTCTCCGGGCGGGTCTGCGCCGTGTTCCCGGACGGAGGCAAAGCGGACATCGTCGCCGTTAGGCTACCAGTTTGCTTCGGCCACTGCGGCGATCGAGGTCTCTACTCGCCCGCTTGCGTGGCAGGATGGCGCAGAGACGGTCAGGCTGAAGTCTGTCGCATGCCTCAGATCACGCGTCAGTCGACTGGTGCTCTGCTTCGGAGCGAAGATCGTTTTCGAAGAGCGATCCCGGCTGAGCCTCCCGAAGCGGTTCGCCCGAAACACCACCCTGGCATGCCGGGCATCGGCGCTCCTTGATGTCCAGCCCATTGCAGCCATAACTGTGCCCACAGTCCCGGCAGCGGAGGCTGTACACGGTTTGTCCCGGCCGATGGGCGGACGGCGCTCCTGTCGATCGCTCCACCACCTGGCGGTTCGGGTTGGCAAAGCCCGGCTCGGTTGTGGGTGTACGGAGCCGGGTGGCACCTCGCCCCGACTTTCGAGAGGGTCCTGTAAAGCTTGTCAGTCGCACGCTAGAGAGCTTTGGCGAAGATCAGATCGCAACACACCTGCGCCCCCACCTGAAACGTTCGTGTGCCCGCCTCGTTGAAGCCGTTTTTGCGATAGAAGGCAATGGCCTGCAAGTTCCCCGCGTGTGTACCCAACAGCAAGCGGGTTGCACCCATGGCGCGCGCCTCGTTCACGCTGGCATCGAGCAGGGCCTGCCCGGTCCTCAGCCCCGGGACGGGTTCCATTTGGGATGAGCTCTCCGCGTAGGTCAGCACCTGGACTGTGCTTGAGCGGAATCGACTGAAGACATAGATCCGTTTCAGCTCGATGTCTGCCGGGCGGACTGCAAAGGTTGGCAGTTCCGGCGCGGTCAGCATGGCGTAGCCGACGGGCGCTCCCCCGGGCACGGCCTCCGCCAGGAAGATGCGAGTCTCCGGCTTAGCGAGGTAGGTGCGGTAAGCCTCCGCCGTATGCTGCTTTTGGCAGTGCGCGACGATGTCGGCGCCGGGAAGCATCCATGTGAAGGCCTCCAGGAACGTGGATGCCCCTACGAGGGCTAGTGCCTCGGCATCCGCCTGGCTGGCTCGCCGCAGCGCGACGGCTTCCGCGCGAGCGGTTTGAGTCTGGATTGCCGTCGCGGGCATGGGGATGAGAGATGGAGAAACAGTCATGGAATCTCGGCCCATGATACCCTGACCAGCTACTTGCGGGCCGCTCGCCGAAGATGTCCGCACCGAGTGAGACACAATGGTTGCCGCTGTCATTTATCCCGTTCAGGTTCTACGAGAACACCTCACCGCATTGGAAGCGGCTATCACCGTTTGCTCGGCAGGGGCTGATCCGAAGCCTGTTCACAGGCTGCGCACCGAGGCCCGCCGGGTAGAGGCTCTGCTGTCGCTGCTGGCCCTTGTACCGGGGCTGCCGGAGCACCGAAGCGAGGCGGCGGCCTGCCTGGGCGCGATCGCGCGATTGCGTCGGGCTGCCGGCAAGGTACGGGATCTCGACGTGCATCGCAAGATGCTGGAATCCTTTGCCGAAGACCAGGACAGCACTGCCATCCAGGGCTCGAAGGCAAAAAGAAACGGGAAATCATCGGGCAATCCAGGGACCTTGAGCGAGTTTGCAGACGAGTTGCGAGACCACCTGGGCCGGAAGAGGGAGAAGGCCGCGACGGCTCTCACGAAGCTGGTAGCGAAACGGCAGGTGAAGACAGCCAGGGCGGCCGAAAAACTCATGGCTGTGCTGGAACCCGCAACCGGCTTTGCGCTTCAAGGGGCAGACGTTCTGCACGACGCGGAGGCGGTGCTCGACCGTGGAGGTCCCCTGAACGCAGGTGACATTGCAGCTTTGGGGAAGAAGGATTTGCACGATGTGCGCAAAGCGGCGAAAGCTGCGCGTTATGTGGCGGAGTCCGGGAGGAAGGATCCGGCGCTCAGCAGGGCGGCTCGGGCCTTTGAGGCGCTCCAGGACGCGGGTGGGCAGTGGCATGATGCTCTTGAACTCGCAACTTTGTCGCGCCGCTGCTTCGGCAAGAAGCACCCGTTGACGGCTTTCTATCGCGAGGAATGCGGCAGCAAGCTGCAGGCTTACCGCGAAGCTCTGAAGGCGCGAGTTGCGGACGCCTGAGTAGCCCATGCGGGCAGAGCGCGCGGGATCGGCGGCTAGAATACGGCTATGTCCATGGATCCGGGCGCTTCGTCACGCCAACATGCGAGAACGGGGCCGGTTGCGCCCCAGCCGCCTGAGCCGAGCCATGCTGAGCGTGTGCGTACGCTGGTGTCTCAGTTCACCACCGGAACCTTGTCGACGGTTTCGCGCAAGCACCCGGGGTTTCCTTTCGGGTCGCTTATGCCTTATGCGATGGATGCGGAAGGGCGGGCTATTTTCCTGATCAGCAACATGGCGATGCATACGCAGAACCTGAGGGCAGATGCACATGCCAGCCTGTTCGTGGCTCAGCCGGCGGACGGCGGTGATCCACTGGGGATAGCGCGTGCAACGCTGGTTGGGCTGGCGCGTCCGATGCCTGAAAGCGAGGTGCCTGCCGCCCGGGACACCTATCTTGCGGCTCATGCGAACAGCCGGTACTGGGTGGACTTTGCAGATTTTGGTTTTTTCCGGCTGGAGCCGATCGACGTCTATTATGTCGGTGGCTTTGGGGTGATGGGGTGGGTTGAGGCAAAGGAGTACGAGGCTGCGTTGCCGGATCCACTTGCTGCGGCAGCTCCGGGGATCCTCGCGCATATGAATGCGGATCATGTTGACTCCATGATCCTGCTGGCACGAGCGAATGCCGGCATCTCGGCGACAGAGGCGGCGATGACGTCCGTGGACCGGCTGGGGTTCTCGCTTCGACTGAAGACGGAAGACGGGATGAAGGGCGTTCGGATGAACTTTCCGGTGGAGGTGCGCGATCCCGCGAAGACGAGAGATGCGTTGGTGGAGATGGTGCGCGGTGCGCGAGCGACGGCTTGAAGCTGCGGAGTGGGTCTGAGCGGTTCACGGTAGAGGGGCGTGGCGCTTGCCGCGACGCCGTTGGCTCAGGAAGCGTCCCTTGATCGAGTCCATCGAAAGGTGGATGAAGGACCGATCTTTGGATGGACGACATGGCTGGCGGCGGAGGCTACTGTTGTTCTTGAGCAGGATCGACGCACACCTTCCTCTCTTGAGCACTCCCTCCGACGCCCCCTTTGTGGGGCGTTCTTTTTTGTCATTCGAGAGTGTAGGGAACGAAGAAGCGACCGATCTGAAGGGTGTTTCCGTCGGCGGGAGGCCAGATCCTGAATGGCTCGACGCGGCTGTTTTCTTTTCGCAGGCGAGCGAGCGCGCTGCCTTGCTCCTGGCCTGTGGCGGCATTGAAGAAGCGAATCAACAAACCGTCGGGCGTACGGCTCCAGCCGAGAACATAGGCTCCCGCCTGTAGCCGGACTTTGTCGCCGATGCGAAGCGGCACTTGTGCGAGCAGGTAGTGGGAGTATTTGCCTTCCGCGGCGTAACCCGCGGTGATGAGGACGACTGCCGCGACCATTTTGCCCTGGTCGTTGATGATGCCGGTGGCGGTCCTCATCTCCGTTTCGATGTGTTCCTTTTCGACGGGAGCGCGTGCTGGAAGGAGCGCTTCGAGTTCCGCGGCGTTTGCCGCACGCCATGCCGTGTGGGCCTGTGTGTTCGCCGTCGAAGCCAGCAGGAAGAGAGCGATGACGAGGGAGATCCACCTAGTCAGCTTAGGCAAGGTCGTCACCAAAGTGGACGAAGCCACGCTGCAGCGCCACTGTGGCGGCCTGCGTTCGATCCGTGACGCCGAGTTTCCCGAGAAGGCTATTAACGTGTGTCTTAACAGTGGCCTCGGAGATGAAGAGGTCAGTGGCAATCTCTTTGTTGGCTCGACCGGCAACGATGCGTTCCAGAACGGTGAGCTCGCGGGCGGTGAGTTCCTGGCCGCTGACGCGCTCGGCGAGTTTTTCTGCGATAGGCGAGGTGATGCGTGACTTGCCCTCGTGGACCGCGTAGATGGTCTTCAGGAGCTCGTCGAAGGGCATGCCTTTGAGAAGATAGCCGCGCGCGCCGGCCTGCAGGGCACGGAAGATGTCTTCGTCGCCGTCGTAGGTTGTGAGTACAACGACGCGTGTTGCGGGGCAGGTGAGTCTGAGTTGTTTGATGGCGTCGACCCCGCCGAGCCTGGGGAGTTGCAGGTCCATGAGGGTGACATCGGGGCATGCCGTTTTGGCTGTCTCGACGGCCTCAAGACCGTCGCCGACGGAGGCAACGACTTCGATGTTCTCCACCGAGGACAACAGCGAGACCAGCCCCTGGCGGACCACCTGGTGATCTTCAACGACCATCACTTTGATTCGGGCTTCCATGTAGATCCCCTTCTTGCGCCATCGATTTTCAAGGTCAGCCTGACCGTTGTACCTTCACCCGGCTGGCTGGCGATGTCGAGAGCGGCTCCGAGCAGACCTGCTCGCTCCTGCATGCCGCTGAGACCAAAGTGGCCGTCGGATACGGCTGCCGCCGGGCCGAAGCCGCGGCCGTTGTCCTCGATGGTAAGGACAAGCATAGCGCTTCCATAGTGGAGATCTACAGAGGCCGCGGTGGCGCCGGAGTGACGCTGCACGTTGGAGAGCGCCTCCTGAGCGATGCGGAGAATTTCGCTTTCGAGTTTGTTGTCCAGGGGACGGAAGGCGCCACCAATTTTCGTACGCACGGGCACGGCGTCACTGGCGTAGCGGGCGACGATTTTTCGCAAGCGGCTTGGCAGGCTGTCCTGGGCGGTGTTGGCGCGGAGCTCCCATATGCTTTGCCTCGCTTCGGCCAGGCCGTCGGTGACGAGCTTGCGCGTCCCCTGTACCTGGGCGATGGCTGCCTCCGTTTTGTTCCCGCTCAGGAGTTGAGACACCATGTCGAGCTGTAGAGAGATACCGACAAAGTCCTGTGCGAGGGTGTCGTGGATTTCTCTTGCGAGACGATTGCGCTCCATGAGGACCAGGTCGAATTGTTTGCGCAGCCGCCGGAGTCTCAGCCGGTAGAGCGTTGTGGCCAGCGCGCTGAGAAGGATGGCAGACAGCGTGATGAACCACCAGCGCCGGTACACGGGAGGAACGACTTTGAAGAGGAGAGTGGCTCCCGTGTTGTTCCAGACGCCGTCGTTGTTGGCGGCCTGGACGCGGAAGCGATAGGTACGGGGTGGAAGGTTGGTGTAGGTTGCGGAGCGCCGACTGCCGACATCGATCCAGGTGGAGTCAAGGCCTTCCAGCTTCACGCGATAGTGGATGGCGGAGGGTACGACGAAGCTGAGTGCGGCGTACTCGAAGGTGAAGCGAGTGTGGCCGAAGGGGATGCGCGTGATGTCTTCCCCTGGCTTTGGAGTGAGGTCATCGACAGTGAATGACTCGACGACCACGGGCGGGGGAAGCGCGTTGAAGGGCATCTGCCGGGGGTTGGTTACAGCGACGCCGCGCCGGGTGACGGACCAGATTTCTCCATCGGCGAGGCGACCGATGGCAGGCGAGCCTTCGCGAATCATTTCGTTGCTGGGGATTCCATCGGCTTGCCCGAAGAGGCTGGTGCGGGGCGTACATGGATTGCTGGTTTGAGTGCAGAGATGGAGATCGGCAATGGAGACGCGTTCGATGCCGCCGAGGTCGCGTGACCACAGGAAGCCCTCGCTGTCGGCGACGAGGCCCCCGACCTGTCCCCCGAAGATGCGCCGGTGGATGGGCTGCAGTTTCCCTGAGGCGAAGCGACTGAGGGTGCCGCCTGTTGTCACGATCCATACTGCCCCGTCAGTATCTTCAGTAAGCGCTGAGACGATGCCCTGCCCCAGGCCCTGCTGCGCGCCGTAGCTGAGGATTCCTCCATCGGGCAGACGGCGGGAGAGTCCGCCGGAGGTGCCCATCCAGAGTTCGCCGTTGCGGGTCCGCAGAAGGGTTCCAACGAGATCGCCGGCGAGACCATTTGCCTTGGTGAAGACCTCGACTGCCGAGCCAGTGATGTGGGCGAGGCCGTGCCGAGTGCCGGCCCAGACACCCCCGTCGGGATTGCTTGCGAGGGACTGGATGTAGTCGTCGGGGAGGCCGTCTGCCGAGGTGATCTGGCGCACGGCGCCGTTTGCCTCGACGTGGTTCAAGCCATCCGGTGTGCCTACCCAGACGCTTCCTCCTGTGCCCGCGGCCAACGACAGGATCACAGGGCTTGTGAGCTGCAGGGAGTTGACGGGCTCGGTCACGTTGCCTGCGGGGTCGATGCGGCGAAGGCCATCTTCGCGGGTTCCTACCCACAAGGCAGCATCACTTGCCTGGGCAAGCGTGCGCACAGACATGTTGTTCAACAGGGCGCGAAATTTGAGTGCGCGCAGGAGATGGAGGCCGGAATTTTCAGTACCGAACCAGTAGCTGCCTTCCCTGTCCTGAAAGGTTTGGAGGACGGCCTCGCCGCGCAGGAAGGTGGTGGGCTTGCCTTGTTTGTCCTGGCTATTGAGGACGGTCACGCCGTCGTTGGTGCCTACCCAGGCGAGGCCATTGCGATCGACGAAGAGGGATTCCACGCGGCTGCCCGGGAGGTCCTGCGTGATCTTCCAATCGCGTGATGCCTTGCCCTGTTCGAAGTGAACCGCGGTGTTGGTGTAGGTCCATGAAGTGCTGTTGGAGGCTCCTGTCGCCGAGGAAGCGTTCGGCACGGGGGTGAAGTGCCCGTTGTCGTTCTGGAGCAGACCACCCGCGGTGAGAACGACGAGGTTGCCCGTGGAGGTGATGGCGAGGCTTTCGATGGCTGACGTGAGCGGGACGTTTGGGTCGCTCACCGCTTCGAAGCCGTCGCCGTGTTTTCTTACCAGGCCGTCGCTGGTGCCGATCCAGAGATCGCCGGATTTGTCCTGCGCGAGACAACAGGCGTCGTCACTGCGGAAGGCTGGCTGGTTGGCGTGATTGAAGACGGTGAAGCTTGCGCCGTCGTAGCGCGCGAGTCCGCCTTCGGTGGCTACCCAGAGGAAGCCGTCCTTTGTCTGGAGGATTTGGTGAACGGTGTCTTGCGGGAGACCCTGCTCTGTGGACCAGGCCTGCTGGCGGAAGTAACGGAAGTCCTGCGCGCGGAGCGGCATGGCGTGGAGCAGTGCCGCTGCTATCAGGAATGGAAGGAGACAGTTACGTGCCATGGCGATTGTCTGCGCACTCACCATGATGCACTGCGGTGAAGACGGGTGTGAAGGTGCAGGGCCTAGATGCGGCCGGCGGTTTGGAGTTGGGTGATTTCGGCGTCGGTGAAGAGGCGTGAACGGATGTGGAAGCGGAGGCCTTCGGGGCCTTCGAGAGAGAACATCCCGCCACGGCCGGGGACGACGTCGAGGATGAGCTGGGTGTGTTTCCAGTATTCGAATTGGGGGCGGCTGATGTAGAAGGGCGTGTCGTGGGCGACGGTGCCGAGGAGGACGTCGCTATCGCCGGTGAGGAACTCGCCGCGGGGAAAGCACATGGGGGAGCTGCCGTCGCAGCAGCCTCCGCTTTGGTGGAACATGAGGGGGCCGTGGAGGGTGCGGAGTTTGGTGATGAGGGCTTCGGCGGCCGGGGTGTGGAGGACCTGGGGTGGTGTTGTGGGGGTTGCGGTGAGAGTGGAGGACATATGAGGTGTTATGGGAGTTTGGTGCGTTTTTGTGGGAAGCGGGTTGGGTGGGGAGGCTTTGAGGTTCCCCGGGGCTTGACCTTGCTTACCTCAGCGCCTGAAGGCGGGCGGTGTCTGCGGGGTTTATGGTGGGGCTGAAGCCCCACCCTTCCCGGTCCTTGCAGGGGGACGTAGGTTGAACGTTCTCCGTCCCACCCCCCAAGGCGGGTTAGAAGAAGCCGAGTTTGTCGGGGCTGTAGCTTACGAGGACGTTTTTGGTTTGTTGGTAGTGGTCGAGCATCATTTTGTGGTTTTCGCGGCCTATGCCGGATTGCTTGTAGCCGCCGAAGGCTGCGTGGGCGGGGTAGAGGTGGTAGCAGTTGGTCCAGACGCGGCCGGCCTGGATGTTGCGGCCGAAGGTGTGGGCGCGGTTGCCATCGCGGGTCCAGACCCCGGCGCCGAGGCCGTAGAGGGTGTCGTTGGCGATGGCGAGGGCTTCGTCGTCGTTCTTGAAGGTGGTGACGGAGAGGACGGGGCCGAAGATCTCCTCCTGGAAGATGCGCATGCGGTTGTTGCCTTCGAAGACGGTGGGCTGGACGTAGAAGCCGTTGGCGAGGGCGCCTTCGAGATGGGCCTGTTTGCCGCCGGTGAGGAGTTTGGCGCCTTCCTGTTTGCCGATGTCGATGTAGCTGAGGATTTTCTGGAGCTGCTCGCCGGAGGCCTGGGCGCCGATCATGGTGGCTTTGTCGAGCGGGTTGCCCTGCCGGATGGCTTCGACTCGCTCGATGGCGCGCTCCATGAAGCGGTCGTAGATGGATTGCTGGACTAGCGCTCTGGAGGGGCAGGTGCAGACTTCGCCCTGGTTGAGGGCGAACATGGCGAAGCCTTCGAG
>CAZZWG010000077.1:0-13471 GCA_964657685.1 Verrucomicrobia bacterium Tous-C9LFEB
AGTACTGCCAGGTGGTGCTGCCCGCGGCGGAGTTGACGCTGGACCATGTGCTGCCGCGGTCACGGGGTGGCATGTCGACGTGGGAGAACCTGGTGGCTTGTTGCAAGGGCTGCAACCGGCGCAAGGGAAATCATCTGCTGCATGAGTTGCCGGAGATGAAGCTGCTGCGGGAGCCTCGGCCATTTACGTTGCATACGAGCCGGCACATCATGCGGATGATTGGGTCAGCGGATGCGAACTGGCGGAAGTATTTGTATTTCGAAAATGAGCCGGCAGCGTAGGGCGGAACGGTCTTGACGCAGAGTTCGCGAAGGTGGCGACGGGCCGTTATGAAGGCTCGCTTCCATGAGCCCCTTCGTCTTTGTTCAACGGTTGAAGATGGCGTTTGTCTGGATTGGCCTTGTCTCCGGCTTGCCATGTGCTGACGGTGTCGCTGGTGTCAGCGTTGACTGTTTTCTGTTGAGGCTTCGGCCTCAAGCGGTTCGTGGAATGGTTCCACGGCGATGCGCTCGTAGCGCACTTCCAAGACGGTGAGCATTTCAGTGCCGCCGGGCGCATGAAGCACGATGTCGTCGTCCTCTGCCGCTCCAGTAAGGGCGCGCCCCAGGGGCGAGGCCCAACTGATGTGGTTGCGGTCGAGGTTGACTTCGTCCTCGCCGACAATGCTGACGACCCGTTCTTCCCCTGCGGCAGTCTCATAGCGCACGGTGGCTCCGAAGAACACCTTTGACGCCCGCTGCCCCGTCCTCGGAGCTTCTGGATCCACTACTTCCGCCGCTTCGATGCGCATGGTCAGAAAGCGTATGCGCCCATCGATCTGCCGCAGTCGCCGCTTACCGTACTGGTAGTCGGCATTTTCGCTGCGGTCGCCGTTGCCTGCAGCCCACGCGACGACTTCTACGACAGCCGGGCGGTCTTTGGTGATGAGATACTTGCGCTCCTCGTTGAGGCGCTCGAGTCCACCTGGGGTGATGTAGTTTTTGCCGTGGCTGGCTGTGGGTTCCACCGCCTTCGGTCTTCTTGTGAAACCTTTTTGCATCAGCGGCCTTATCGTGGCTGGATCTAGCCAAGCGCGTTCTGAGGTTACCAGAGCTTAAGCTAGAGGGCGTCTCTACGCGGCGATCTTAGCTTGATTGCTTGTGTTGTTCTCAGCCCCGTCGGATCGCTTCTTGGCAGCCATGAGGACTCACCGGTGGACGGTGACTGGCAAGCTGCGACAAGCTGACTTTACGCTCACTGACGATAAGGGCGTTTGTTGTGTCTAACGCTGCGATTCCTTCCGGTTAGACCGTCACTCGGGAGCGATGCAGATGGCGACACTGCACTGAGTGCAATGTCGATTGCCGCTAATCGAGAAGACCGGCCCGGGCGGTAAGATTACGGGATGCGGGGGTCTCCATCCAGCGGCGGTTCCGGGCTTGGAGGGTCAGAGGGATTTATACGGGATGAAGCGGCTCTCACGATTGGCAGAGCGTTCAAGTTTGTCGATGATTATGTCCGTCCGCGATTCAGAAGAACGGGCTGACAATGATCGAATATGCAGTGTTGATGGTTCTTTGGCACGGGGGACCGACTCCAGTGGGGAGCTGAGTAAACGAATTCTGCTTCCCGGCGCGAGCACCACGTATACGGTCACCAAGCTGAAGAAGCGTGGGTTGATTGCGCGCGAGTCGCGGAGCGATGCATAGTTGACGAACGCTCCACGCAATTCGCGCCGAAGGAGTAGGAATTGTGCAGAACGACCGCGAGCATCAACGCTTGTTGAAGTGCTGATTGCAGTACGGATCCCTTGCGGAGGTTAGAAGTTGTAGGTGAGCTGCGGCGAGGCTAACTTCGGGCTGTGCCCGGGCGGACTTCGCTTTAGGAAAGTACCGGTGAAGAAGAGCTCGTAAGCCAGAAAGCCGCTGAGATGTCGGGTGAAGACGTAGTCGAACTCCTGCTGGATCTGCATCTTGTAGGTGGGCCGCAAAATGATGGGGTTGAAGCGTCCGAACTGGGCGGTGACTTCGAAGTCCTAGTCCCATGTGGGCGTGTGGGACCAGACCCGGGCGCCCATTGTCTCGCGCTGCTCGCGGCCGGTGCCCTGCGTATAGCGGACTGCTTTGTGATCGTAGCCGAGGTAGTCGAGATCGACGTTGGTGTGGAGTGAGGGGAGGGTGCGGGTGAGATAGACTCCCAGTGCTCCGCGGCGGGGTTGGGTTCGTTGTCGAAGATGCCCGTCTTGACCTCGGTGGGATGGAAACCAAGTCCGTCGGTGGTCCAGTGGCCTGCGTGGAGTATGAGGCGGAAGCCATCGAAGGGCTGCTCGACATTGAGACCAGCGCCAGTGGAAATGAGGCGTGTGGAACCGAGGGAGATTAAATGGCGGCCGACACGAGCTGTTAGGGATCGGTTGGAGGACGCCACGGGGAATGTGGTCAAAGCCTTGATTGCAGTCGAGCGTATCTTCGTCAATGGCGGGGCGGGGTCCGCCGTCACGAGCGTTGATCAGGCCGCTGTTGAGCTGGAGAAGGTGCGGAAGTGTTTCGTGAGGTGCAGGTCTGCGCTGCATTCTTGTCGTTTACTGCCTTCCGGATACGCTGTTTGCCGCCGAGGTATCGCTCAATGTCTGGATTGAAAGGTGACTCAGAAAGAATTGGATCTGCTCGAGTCACCGCCGCCAGCGTGGCAGAGTCGAGCACAGGTGCGACGAAGGTCGTGGGGCGCCAGTTTAGCTATCCCCAAAACTTGCGTTACGCACAACATGCCACACGGCTTCTCAGTGATGCTCGCCCCACCTTCGGTCTACTTTGTTCCATCGTCGAAAACCTTTTCGTGTGACAGGCGGCGACCAACCACTCCCCAAGAGCGTTCGAGTCGTTCGACTCTTCCTGCTGATGGCCACCTCGCCACCACCCATGATCTCTCGAACTCGGTTGGGTCCGGTTAAGCCGTCACCAGAGAGCATCCGCGGAACGATTGACCTTGGACGGAGTTCCCTAAGCTCAGTAGCGAGTTGGGCAGTTCCAGCATTGCATAAACGTAATCTCGCGGTCACAAAGCCGTCAGCAACCGCCTGCAATACTCCTTTCGTGGGAGGGACTGCAAAGATCAGACCGCGCCCATGCTGCAAGAGACCAAGCTCATCGCATAGACTTCGCAGCGCCAGTGGGGGGCCGAGGTGTCGTCGCTCTCCCGCATACCCGGCAGCCGGCGCCCCAGCCTGCCTGCTCCCCTCCATCACCAGCTACCTGTCTTAGGTGGATTGCCTCTTCTCCGTCCACCAGTCGGCAAACGCACTTACTTCGCAATTCCGTGAGGGATTACCGTGTCCAGCAAAATGTTGAAACACTTCACTAGCTCTAAACTGATGACCAACCGTCTCGTTCCGCTCGGCCTCCTGGCCGTGGGAATCAGCGCAACAGCCTTTGCCCAGTCGGTACCCTACCCGACCTACACCGTAGGCGAAAACAAGAACGCCTCAGCCGGTCCGAACTACCCGTCTTCACTTCCGACTCCCTGGGTTGTCAGCAGCGGTCAGATCATCACGCCTGTTGGTACCAACGTATATCTCGGCACCACCACCCGCGCGAAAGCCGTCGCACTCAACCCTACCGGCAATCACACCGCTGCCGTTCTCCAGATGGGCGCTCCCCAGGCTGTCACCATCTTCAATACCCAGACCGGGGCCGTCCTCCAGACCTACTCCCCCGCAGCAGGCAAGGATAAGGACGGCAGCAACACCGGCATCACTTACACCTCGGACGGCAAATACCTGCTCTTCAGCCAGGACGGCAGCTCCGGCACGGGCAGCTACGTCGGCATTGCCAGCGTCAGCGCGACAGGCACCCTCTCTGACTACGCTCACGTCAGCGTTCCCATGGACGTCAACGCCGCCGGTGTGCTCACCACCGTCACCTGCTTCCCAACCAGCGTCCCCGGCACCACGGGCAGCAATGAAATTCCTTGCGGCAAGACCTACACCATTGCGTCCAATGGCGTAAAAAGCTCTGCTCCCTATGGCATTGCCGTTTCGCCTGATAACAAGACGGCCTATGCCGTGCTCGACAACAATGACACCCTCACCAAGATCGATCTCACCGCTGCCACGCCCGTGCAGGGCGCAGAGGTCCGCGTCGGCAACGTCCCCAACAGCGTAGTCATTTCGCCGGATGGCAAGACCGCCTACGTCTCGAATGAAGCCGGTCGCATCGCCAAGGAGACTGACTTTCAGCAATACTCCAACGGTACCCCGGTCGTTGCCGCTTTCCCAACCGGCTCGACCTCCACCGGCACTGTCTCCGTGGTGAACCTTGCTAACTTCTCCGTCACAACCAGCATCTCCACCGGCCTTCACCCCACCGGAATGGCTTTCTGGGGCAGAAACCTGCTTGTTGCCAACACCTACAGCGATACGATCTCTGTGATTAACACCGGCACCAACGCCGTCACCGAAACCATTGATCTCGGCCTTCCCATCAAGGTTCCAGGGCAAGCTGGACCCGCTTACGGCGCTGGACCAAACGCAATCGCGGTTGATCAAACCAATGCGATCGCCTACGTTGCCCTCTATAACGCGAACGCCATCGCCGTGGTCAGCCTCAATGGCGGCGGTTCCCTCACCGGTATGATCCCCGTCGGGTACGCGCCCAGCTCAGTCGTCTTCGACGCTGCAGACAATACCTTACTCGTGGCAAACGACAAGGGTATCGGCACCACCGGCTTTGCCGTGGCACCACCGCCTACAAAAACGGCCGAGAACTCCTACGGGAACTACCAGGGCGCCATCGACTTCAACACCCACCAGGATCTTGGCACCGTCAGTATTGTCCCGGTACCCTCAGCCAGTGCCCTGGGTACGCTGACCTCACAAGTGTTCATGAACAACCACTGGGATCTCGCAGGAAACATCTTCGCGGCGTCCGGCGGCAAAGCAAGTGCCAAAGCCCTCGCCATCCCGGAGAGAATCGGCGCTCCGTCGAAGATCAAGCACGTCTTCGTCATCATCCGTGAAAACCGTACCTACGACCAGATCCTGGGAGACGTAGCCGGCGGCAATGGTGACTCCGCTATTGCGGTCTTCGGTGACAATCCAACCTTTGGCCCCGTCACCCCCAACGCTCACGCCCTCGTGCAGCGTTTCCCGCTGTTCGACAACTTCTACGATCCAAGCCGCCAGTCCGCTGACGGCCATAACTGGATCGTGCAAGCCATGGCGCCCTACTCGGACGACATCCAGTCGCCGGACTGGCTACGCGACTATCCCTCGAATGGTGGCGACGCCATCGCCTACCAAAAAGTCGGTCACCTCTGGGATGTTGCCGCTAAGCAGGGTGTCACGTTCAAAAACTTCGGTGAGTACATCGAATACAACACCTTCCTGACGCCCACCGGTTCCACCAACGAGCCCCAGTGGATCGACTTCTATAACGACACCCTTGCCTACGAGTCCGGCGCAGAACCCCAGCTCTATAACTTCAACACGGTGGCATCGCACTCCCCGCTGCCTAACCTGATCAACAACACCGTCCAGAACTATCCGCAATTCGATCTCGGCATCCCCGACCAGTTCCGTTTCGACGTTTGGAATGAAGATTTCCAGAAAGACGTCACGAACGGTGAAGTGCCGCAGCTGGAGTTTATGTGGATCAGCTCGGACCACACCGGTGGCCCACCGACCGCGAAAGCCATGCAGGCCGACAATGACCTCGCCCTTGGCCGCTTCGTCGATGCCATCAGTCATAGCGCGGTCTGGAAGGATTCAGCGATCTTCGTGGAAGAGGATGACGCGCAGAACGGCGTCGACCACGTGGATGGTCATCGTAGCCCCGGTTACATCATTAGCCCCTACGTCCAGCAGCAAGTGAAAACGGACGGCACAGGAGCCGGTGTAACCGAGGACAGCACCTTCTACACCCAGGTGAACATGACGCGTACCATCGAGCAGATTCTCGGGCTGCCGCCCATGAACCAGTTCGATCTTACAGCCTCGCCTATGACCGAGATCTTCCTCGATAACCCGCCCGCAAATAACTTCAAGCCATGGACGCATGTTGCGAATGGCATCCCGCTCAACCAGGGTGTAACTCAGACACCGGCTCAACCCATCCCGGTATCCAAATTCAGCGCGTCATCGAAGACTGCCGATAGCTCCGTCACGCGAGCAATGAACGCGGACTGGATGTCGCACCTGGCGTCAGGGACGGCGCTCTACCACACCGCTCTCCAGACACCGGTTCTGCCCAGCTCCGCGACCAGGCTGAGCGTGGCATCCAGGCCAACGGAGACCGCCGCAATCAGGGCTCTCCGCGCTGGATGGGTGAAGAAGAAAGCGGAAGTGTTCGCCGGCAAACAACACATCCCGGACTCAGAAGATCCGTCGACCGTGAACCATCTCGACTGGTACGAATCGACAAACTTCAAGGTCCCCTACCCCGGCGAGAAGAAGGTTTATCCCGCCAGCCACTTCAACAAAACTGCTCCTACCGGTGACGGAGACGAAGACTAGACTTCGTCCGAAGTCGAAGCAGGGGCTCTCCCAGAAGGGTTTGGGAGAGCCCTTCCTGTTGCCGGGCACCAATGCTTTATGTGTTGCCCACCTGATCTGTAACGACAGCTTTGTTGGGGAATCGCTTCAGCTATGCAGTACGGGCAAGATGGCGATCTTTTGGGCTGACGGTCCAAGTCGAACAAACTCATCCGCATGGGCGAGAGTCCGACGTGCCACGCCTAAAGGCCGCGGCCCGCGCCGTCAATCAACAGCAGCTTCCAATTTCCCGCGCACCGGCATACGCAATGTAACTCGCGTCCCCACACCGGGCTTGCTCGCAATCTCTACTTGCCCACAGTGCAATTGCACTATGCCCTGCACGATTGAAAGCCCCAGCCCCGTACCACCTGAAGCCTTCGACCGCGAAGGGTCTACCCGGAAGAAACGATCGAAGACTCGCGGTAAGACATCGGCCGCTATCCCCACCCCCGTATCACTAACCTCAATCTCTACATGTTCCGTGTCGGCGTGCGTCCTGATCGCCACCGTACCACCCTCAGGCGTATGCGCGACGGCATTCGAAACCAGATTGCCCACCGCCCGCTGCATCAACGTGCGATCCATCACCGCGACCACCGGCTTAATGTCCGCCGCACTCGTCAGCACCACACCCGCCTCCGCCGCAGACGCGTCGTAGTACTCCCGCACACCCTCCAGCAACGCAGCCACGTCTAACGCCTCCAGCCGCAGATGCGTCAACGGGCTCTCCGTGCGCGCAAGAAACAGAAGATTGCTGATTAGATCGGACAGCCGCACCGACTCTTCCAGGGATGACTCCAACGCATCGCGGTATTCATCGATCGTCCGGGCCCGCGCCAGCGCCACCTCCGCCTCACCACGAATGATGTTCACCGGCGTACGCAAATCATGTGCGATGTCAGCGGAGAACTTCGAAATACGATCGAACGAATCCTCCAGACGGTCGAGCATGCTATTGAAGGTCAAGGCCAGCGACGCCAGCTCATACGGATATCCCTCCGCGGCAATGCGCTCGCCCAGATGGCTCGAAGTGATACGCCTTGCGGTCGTCGCAATCTCTTCAACCGGCCGAATGCCCTGCCTTGCAATGTGGTAACCCACTAGTGGAAACAACACCAGCATGCCGGTCGACGTTACCCAGAACCACATCCGAAAACGCCGCAGCAGAGCTTCCTTCTGGGAGACATCCACAGCCACCTGGATCGTTACGAAGCGGCTCGGGGAGTCTCCATAAGGTAGCGTCGTTGCAATCGCACGAAAGGACCTGCCATTGCGACCCATCAGCGCTATCGCGTTGCCATTCGGAGTTTTCAGCGAACCCGCCAGGTGCGAAAGGTCCAACTGACTCGCCATCCCCGGCGTGATCATAAGGGTCTTGCCTTGTTGATCCGAAAGCCTAATGAAGAACTGCTCATACCGCCGCGCAGCAGACTCGAGCTCAATCTCCTCATGCAGCCCATCCGCATCATCCGGACGGTCCCGCAACATCGTCCGTAGAACGTTGACCTTATCTTTCAGAAACAACTCAGTGCTCTTGTTCAGCTCCGCCACCAGCACCAGGTAAAGAATCAACGTGGCCAACAGCACGAGCAACAAACCAGCAGACGCATATCCCGCCGTGAGCCGAAAAGCCAGGGTGCGCCAAACCCTCGCAACGCGCGACGCAAGTCTAATCCGCTTCGAGGACATAGCCGGAACCGCGAACCGTATGGATCAGCTTGGAATCGTAAGGATCATCCAGCTTGCTGCGCAATCTTCTTACGCTTACATCCACCACGTTCGTCTCGCTGTCAAAGTTCATGTCCCATACTGCCTCCGCTATCACTGTGCGCGATAAAACCTCACCTGCGCGGCGCGCCAGCAATGAAAGCAGAAGAAACTCCTTCGCCGTCAGATCAAGACGGTGTCCTCCACGCGTTGCCCGATGCCGGAGCAAGTCGATCTCCAGGTCCGCCATCCGCACCACATCCTGCTGTCTGGCCGGTGTCCTCCGCAACCGCGACCGCACCCGTGCCAGCAACTCCGAAAATGCAAACGGCTTAACCAGGTAGTCGTCTGCTCCCAACTCAAATCCACGCACCCTTTCATGAACAGCATCACGCGCAGTCAAGAAGAGAACCTGTGTGTTCTTCCCCGCCTCCCGTAGGGAGGAAAGCACCTGCCAGCCATCCAGTCCCGGCAGCATGACGTCCAGGATGATCAGGTCAAAAGCCAGGCTGCTGGCAAGGTCCAGCCCGTCACGCCCATCCGCTGCCACATCCACAACAAACCCCGCCTCCCCAAGCCCCTTCTTCAGGAACTTGGCCGTTTTCACCTCGTCTTCAACCACGAGAATTCTCATGCCCGATACCTCTCTTCTGTTGTCTAACTTTCCCGTTTGCAGAACGCTCAGCAAGCGTCCCAGCACAACGACATCCTCCGCGACGAACGAGCCTTCAAAACTCCAGCCGCAAAGCAAACTGCATCTCACGTGGCGTCCCCGACCCCACCGGCGTGATCGGCGAAACGATCGCCGTATTTAGATTGACCGCTGTCGTGATGCTGCCAAAGCCCGCGGCGCCAAACGTCGCATTCGGTGGACCGAGCTGCGGGTGATTGAAAACGTTGTAAAACTCCGAGCGAAATTCCACCCGCGCGACTTCGCCAATCGGGAACGTCTTCGCAATGCCTGTATCCGCCTGCCAGGTGCCCGGCCCGGGGTAAAGGTTCCGCGGAGCATTGCCCAGCGCCAGCAGCGTGCCGCCGCTGTTTGCCGGGACGCCGAAGGCAGCAGGATTGATCCAATGCGACACCGACCTGCCCCCGGCAGGCGTGAGAGAAACGCCCGCAACCCGGTTGGGACGCAGCGTTCCGCTGTTGCCATAGGGCGAAACGTAGCTGCTCGGCAGCAGCACGTTGATCGGGAATCCAGTGCGGGCCAGCGCCGTCCCGGTCAATTGCCAGTTCCCCAGTACAGTGCTTGCAAAGCCGTGACTCAGCAGTCTCTTACCGTGCCCAAACGGAAGTTCGTAAACAAAATTCCCATTGGCTACATGGCGCGCGTCCCAGGCACCGCTCGCCCACTCACAGGAAAGGCAGGTCGGGTTTTGAGGCGCGAGTTCATCCCCGTCACCGCTACCATTCGAGCCGTTATCCAGCTCATGCGTGTAGGCATAGTTAAACGCCACCAGAAACCCATGCGTAAACGGCCGCCGCATTGACACCGTAAGTCCGTTATAAGAGCTGGCCCCGATAGACCCACGCCAGGCAATGGCAGGAGAAAAGCCCGGGTACTGCAACTTCCCAGTCGATGGATCAACCAGGTTCACCTCATTTAAATCAAGCAGATGCCTTCCATTGCTGCCCAGATAGGTGATCGTCCCCACAAAGTTTGCCGGCAACTCCCGCTGCAGCGAAAGATCCCACTGCTCGGTGTACGAGTCTTTCCGGTTTCTTTGCTCTGCATTCGGCGAAAGATTCGCACTCACCAGGAAGGGAGTGACCGGGTAAGTCACCGGGGTCGCGGCCGTGCCCGTAACGGAATAGGACGGCACCTCATTCTTCGCAGGCAGGTTCTGGTCGTCCATCTGCCCGTCTTCGTGATACATGCCGAAACCCGCGCGAAGAATCGGCTTCCCACGCCCAGGAACGGCATAGATCACCCCGACACGCGGATCGAAGTCACCGTAATTCTGAATACCGAAGCTCGCGCCCACACCGCAGAACCCTTGTGGTCCGCACGTAGCGAAATCGAACGGGTTCGCCTTCCCATGCGCCTCGTGAAACAAGTCAAAAACCGAGTACCGCACTCCAAAGTTAAGCATCAGGTTTGGGGTTGCCTTCAGTTCGTCCTGGAGATAACCAATAGAGTCAGTCTTCCGCAGATCGTTCACCGGAAGAGCCCCCGTCAAAGTCGCCTTGCGCACCGTGTTGGTGGCCAGGGTCTCCGGTGTTGCGAAGGTCACAACGCCGTGCTGTCCGTAGTTCTGGTTGAGCTGAATCTGGCGGATCTCCACACCCGCCTTTACCGTGTGCCGCCCATGCAGCCACGTCAGATCATCAATTTCAGAGAATGAATTCCCGTAGTAGACCGTGTTGTAGTTGTAGTTCTGTGTCACGAAGCCCGGCCCCAGCGGCTGTGAGATCACGATCTCGTAGTTGGTGCCATTCGCACCCAGATCGTACGTGTTGGAACTAGACCGATTAAACCCAAACTTCACCTCATTGGTCAGGTACGGACTGAAAACATGCAGCAACTCGAGTACCCCATTCACCGGAGACGTCACCCTTTGCGCAAGATCCGTCGCGGCAGCCGACACTGGCTGCGTATCCACTGACCGGTCATAGTTAAATCGCATGAAACCAGTGGTGGCGTTGGTGAAATGCTGGTCAAGCCGCAGCATCGCCGAATTCTCATTTACCACTTGGGTGCAGGAGCACGTCAGCAGGTCATAGTTCGCATAGAACGGATCATTCGGATCGTTCGCCGGCGTATACGGCGTCAGCGTCGTCTTGGGACCGGCACCCGGGTAGGCATTCACGATGGAGTACACCGGCGAAGACACTGGAATACTCGCTTTGAACGCCGCGCTCGGCACCACGCCCGTTGTCGGATACCCCCACACCTGCCGGTAAGCCTCGGAATCGAGGTAGAAAAAAGTCTTGTCATGCACAATCGGCCCACCCAGTGATCCGCCAAACTGATTCAGGTGAAGGGGCTGCTGCGCCACGCCTGCCCATGCAGGCTCCGGTGCGTCGAAAGCGCTGTTGCGCAGAAATTCAAACAGACGTCCGTGGAACCGGTTCGTACCGGCGGGTGAGACCACCGCCAGCTGCGCGCCTCCGGAAGCGCCCTCGTCCGCCGTCGCCAGCAACGTGTCCACGCGAAACTCCGAGATCGCATCCAGCGGAATCGCGAGCCGTGCCCATGCCCGCTGCGTCTGGTTGACGACATTTGTCGCGTCCACGCCATCGTAAGTGAAGTTGCTGTCGTCCAGCCCTCGGCCCGCGAACCGGATCGACCGCTGGTTGCTTCCACCCGTATCGATCGCCCCTGGGATATAGGCCGTCAACTGCGACCAGTCACGGCCGTTCAGCGGCAACTCGTCGGCCTGCTTTCTCTCGATGAGTCCCGTTACCGCCGCCGTGTCCGTGTCCAGGATCTCTGAAGCCGCGGAGACTTCCACGTGCTCCTCTCCACCGGAAAGCTTGAGCGCCGCATTCAACGTGCGCGTTCGTCCAACCACCTGCTCTACATCAGCAAACGTTAACTTCTCAAACCCGGGGTGATCCACGGTGATGGTGTACTTGCCCACCGGGAGCTCCGCCAACTCATACCGCCCCACGCCGTCCGAAAAGCCCTCCCGCCGCAGCTGCGTAGAGAGCTCGACAGCTAGCACATGCGCTTGCCCCAGCAACCTTCCAGAAGGGTCCGTCACCGTGCCGGTCACCGCGCTGCGATCCACCTGCGCGAGCATCGGAGCTGCAGTAAAGAAGACAGCCGTCGAACCAAGAACCAGGACAGGAACGGAACAGAACTTTCGCATATCGCCTCGTAGAGCAAAATCGGTCGACTTTCGAACAACTCCAACAAGAGGCGCCAATCCGTCCTTCAACGAACCCGCGAAGACCCACAATTCCACTTCAGTGTTAGTCGGCAAAGCATTGCAATTTTGTAATCTCGACCTGTTGTACGGTGCCTTTGTTACAGATCCTGAACGGGATCGTGAATGCCAGGTGTATTCGTTCGCCCCAAATTACGAAGGGAAAGCAGAGGCACTGCTGTCCCGCGCCCATCAACCGCAACATCACCCGGCGGGACTCATCGAAGGCGGGACTCATCGAAGAGTCCATTGCGCTACAAGATAAATTACGGAACATTCACGCGGGGCTATCCCCCGAAGGTTGTAGATTCACGAACAGGCCCAACCTTCAGGAGCATCCTCCATGCGTTTCCCAGTACTTTTAGCTGCCGCCGTCTTCTGCTCGACCGGGGTAGCTGCTCATGCCGAAAGCTTCAACTTCAACTTCGGCACGTCCTCGAGTGCCTTCAGTGGAGCCGGGATCCTCACAACTGGTACGCAGGAGGCTGCTGGAGAGTACTCCATCATAAGCGTCACCGGATTTGCCGAGACCGCCCCCAATGGTGCGCACATCGCCATCACCTCGATCCTCGCTCCCGGCAGTTTTCCAACCCCCATTAATGGTGGGTCCTTTCCTGCAAACGACAACACCCTCTTCGTCAACAACGGCATCGCTTTCCTAAGCCAAGACGGCCTCTCTTTCATCCTTAACGACGGGGCGCAGATCAATCTCTACAATGACGGTCCAGGTCTCGATGCACTGCTAAGGAGAAACACCGGAGGGGATGTCTCAGAGGACGCTACAGTGACGATCTCTGCGGTTGCACAAACTCCCGAAATGTCCAGCTTGATTTTGCTTGGCACAGGCCTTCTAGCCGCGGCTCCTACGCTTAAGCGTTATCAACGGTAGAAGCTGAGACCGTCTATGCAGGTAAGCCGTCCCAATTGCGCAATCCGGATTTAGCCGGATTGCACCGTCCTCGGAACAGCGAGGGAAGCAGGAGCACTGGGGGTCGGGAAGCCATAGCCGAGCAAGTTGCTTCTGCGTCTGTGACAAGGGAGAACCATCGTTAGTTTGGTACACCCGGAGGGGCGTCATGCGGTCCAGCCACTCCGGCAGACGCACTACGAAGCTACGCAAAGTGCTCGTTACTGGCCCGTACACTCACGGATGACTGCAGGCAAGGGCGTTTTTGCGGTTACCCGGCACCTGCGGAAACGGCCCCATGACACTTCCCCGCACGGCGAAACGTGTTTTCTCAGCTTTGCGATTGCTGATCGGCGTGCCATTCGACTTTTGCCGGGAGCATGGTGGCGGCGAGCGAAGCTAAATGCGTGCGTTGGCGGTTTCTGGGGAGCCGGACGTCAAGGGACGGAGAAGGTTGACTCTGATCGCACTCTT
>CAZZWG010000078.1:0-11034 GCA_964657685.1 Verrucomicrobia bacterium Tous-C9LFEB
GCGGTGGGAAGTGTGTCGAAGTTGCCAAAGGCGGTGCTCACCACGGAGGCGCGCGCCGGGTCTGATGCGAGGGCAGGGCGATCGTTATAGATGGTGTCGCCGTTGAGGTCGGTCCCGGTGGTGATGTCGAAGGGTGTGCCGGTCTGGGCGATGGCGAAGGCCTGCACCCCGAAGCCGAAGGGCGCGGCATATTGGAAGCCGCCGCTGAAGCTTTGCGCCGCGACGAGCGAGGAGCGGGCGTAGTCCGCCTGGAGGTTGTACTGGTTGGACGGGAAGTGTTCGATCCCTTCGGTTTCGTTGCGGAGCCTGGTGAAGTTGACGCGGCCGTACCCGGAGAGCTTGGAGGTGAGCTGGAGCTGGTAGTTGAGGAAGAAGAGCTCGTGATTGCCATTGCCGTCGGAGGAGAACTGGTAGATGTTCTGCGCTGTGCCGAGGGGGCGGATTCCGCTGTTGAGATCGGCCAGATTGTAGGTTCCGGGCAGGGGCGCGTTGATGTTGCGGGTGAGGTAGTTGTGGGTGTTGTGCTCGTAGATGAGGGTGCCGCGGAGTGTACCGAAGCGGCCGAGGGTGCGGGTTACGGCGAACATGGCTGACTGGGCGTAGGAGGTGCGCAGTGAGGGGTTGACGCGGTAGATGGTGGGCTGGGCCGCGCTGAGGACGACGCCGGGGGGCAGGCCAGTGGGATTGAAGGCAGTGCCCTGCGCGACGTAGGCGATCTCGTTAATGCCGTTCTGACGGACGGCCCGGAGGAGCTGCGTGACGGGAAAGCGGTCATAGAAGATGCCGTAACCGCCGCGCAGGGTGACAATGGGTGTTTTGCGTTTGCCGGGGCGGATGGCGTAGGTGAAGCCGAGGCGGGGAGCGGGGTCGATGTGATCCGGGAGGGCGGACTGGCTCTCGAGGCGGAAGCCGTAGTTGAAGGTGAGGTTGGGGGAGACCTTCCAATCGTCCTCGGCGTAGAGACCTATGTCGTCGTTGCGCAGGACTGCTCCGGAGCGTCCTGTGGTGATGCTGAACTGGGATGGCTGGCCGGCGAGAAAGGAGGCGACATCCGGGAAGATGTACTGGCCGTTGAAGCCGGCGGTGGACTGGTTGGCGTCGCGCACGGCGCGGAAGCGGAAGCCGGTGCGGATGGCGTGGGATCCATGTTCGAGCTCGAGGAGGTCCTGGAGCTCAAAGGCGTCCCCGTTGTCGCGGAGGGCCTGGGCGGGGCTGCCGCCGTCCTGGAACGAGCTCTGGACGATGACAGAGGGCAGGGTGCTGTTGGGATCCTGCCGGGTGCGGGTGCGGAGGTATTGGAAGCGTGCGTCGTTGACCGCATGGGCGCCGATGGTTTGCGTATCGGCAATTTGCAGGGTGTTGGTGAGGATGTTCGAGGTGAAGGCCGCGGAGGGAAGAACGAGGGGGAAGATGCCGCTGTTGAGGATGTGGGTCTGGCTCCACTCCTCGCGGATGTGGGCGAAGTTGGTGGGGCTGAACTCGCGGTCGACCCGGACGGCGAAGGTGTCGGTGCGCTGGGGCGCGGGGAGGCCCTGGGAGAGGAAGGCGCTGGAGGGGTTGAGGGGATCGGCGGCGTTGACGACGGCGTTGTTGGCGAGGCTCTCGATGGCATCGGACAGAAGAAAGGATGTCTTCCTGTTGATGGGTCCGCTCAGGGTGCCGCTCTGCTGGAAGTCGTAGAAGGGGAGTTCGAGGGCGAGATACGGATTACGGGCGTCGAGTGGCTGGTCCGTTCCGCTGAGGTCGAGTTCGCCGTGGAGTTTGTCGGTTCCGGGTCTGGTGGTGATTTCGACGCGACCCATGCCAAGATCCGAGAAGTAGGCGGAGTAGGGATTGCGGTTGATGCGAATGGAGCGAATGGAGGCTTTGGAGGGCAGGCGGCCGCCGCTGAAGCCGTCGATGTAGATGTTGAGCGGGCCGGAGCCGCCGGCCAGGGCGGTGAGTTGCTGCAGAAGGATGGTTGGGTCGTTGGATAGCGTGCGAAGGCTGTCTGCCTGGAAGACCTGCTCTCCGCTGGTGTCTGCGCGCGCGCCTTCGTCGTCCCCGACACTGAGTTCTTCATGCAGGCTGGCGATGGCGAGGCGGACCGGGAGGTAGAGTTTTTCTCCGGGACGGACGGCAAGCTGCCCGCTCGCGTAGGAGGCGAAGCCTGCTGCCTCCACGCGCAGAACGTACTTGCCTTCACCGATGCTGAATTGAAAATTGCCGGCCCTGTCGGTCTCGTTGTGGAGTTCGGAATCTTCTGTGGCGCGCTCCGAGGCGAGGTGGACCGCGGCGCCCGGGATCACGGCGCCGGTAGGGTCCGTGACGGTTCCAAGCAGCACAGCACGGCCAGCGTTCTGCGCGTAGACGGCTTCCGAGAGGAAAGCGAGAAGGAGGCCCGACGCGCAGAAGCAAATCAGACAGCGTAGGAATCGATTCAGCCTGGCCAGAAAACGAGCCCCCGGGTAACAGGTCCACGTGCGTCATGCTTCCGTAAAGTCTTCATAGATTCGCACGAAAGGCGAGATTTGAAAACGTTCACAATGGACTTAAGTAATGACGCGGCCTTTGGAGGAAGGTTACGGGAGATTGTTGCTTTTACGCAACAGGCAACTGCGTGCTGGTGGGTTTGCATGGTGCGATGACATGGTCCACTTTGCGGGTGTAGGTGGGGCACCTGGCTATTGCCTGCTCCGAAGCAGAGCGAGGGCAACTAGAATGGTGGAAGCAGGTTTTCCGAACTGTACGCGCGGTTGCTGCGTACCCCCAATTGCCCATGAAACTCCGTCCTGTTCTTCTCGTTGTGCTTTGTTTATCCGCGTTCTATTTCCTGTCCGGGCGATTTCTGCCGAGTTCCGGCACCCTCGCCGGTTTGCTGCATCCTGCGGTGGAGGGTGCAGCGACCGAGCAGATGCGGGGTCCGCTGGGCAAATTCGACCTGCAGGTGGCCAATGCCGCTCCCGCGTTTGACCCGGAGGAGCAGCAGAATATCGCGGTCTACAAACGCGGTCTGCCCAGCGTTGTGAACATTACGTCGACGCAGGTGGCATACGACTTCTTTTACCGCGCCGTACCGCAGCAGGGGCAGGGGTCGGGGTTCATTCTCGACAAGCAGGGGCACATTCTGACGAATAACCACGTGATTGAGGGTGCCCAGATTGTGGAAGTGACGACCTCTGACAAGCACAAGTACAAGGCGACCGTGGTGGCGCGTGACCGGAATCATGACCTTGCGCTGCTGCAGATCCAGGGCTCGTCGAACCTGCAGCCGGCGGTGCTGGCGGAGTCGGCGAACCTTGTGGTGGGGCAGCAGGTGTATGCGATCGGCAATCCGTTCGGATTCAACGGAACGATGACGCGCGGGATCATTTCGGCGATTCGCTCGATCGAGATGCCTTCCGGGAACAAGATCGAGGATGCGATTCAAACGGATGCTTCCGTGAACCCCGGGAACTCGGGTGGACCGCTGCTGAATTCGCATGGGGAGGTGATTGGGATTACGACGCTGATTGCCTCGAACCCGAATGGAGGCGCGGACCAGTCGGCGGGCATTGGGTTTGCGATCCCGATCTCTACGGCGAAGGCTGTGCTGAGCGATTTCGCGCAATATGGGCGCGTTCGCCGGCCGTCGCTGGACATTGTGAGTCTGCAGGTGGGCCCTGGGATTGCGCAGCAGATTGGCCTGCCCGCGGACTACGGCGTGCTGGTGGAGCGGGTTCTGCCGAACGGGGCGGCGCTGCGTGCGGGCCTGCGTGGCGGCTCAGAGAGGGCCTACATGGGGAATACACCCGTGATGCTGGGCGGCGATTTGATTGTGGGCCTTGACGGCCAGGAGATCACCAGCGCGCAGGACCTTTCGGTGGCGCTGAACACGCACCACCCGGGAGATACGGTGGCGCTGACGGTGTACCGCGGCCAGCATCGGATTACGGTGCGCGTGACCCTGGATGATGCGAAAGAGGACGCGAGCGACCAGGCAGCGTAGGGCTGTGGGAGTGCGGAAGGTGAGGAGATCGCGCCGTCCTCTTCAAGCATTAGTTCCGTGTGTATTAAGAAGATCATCGGCCCGGTTGGCGACAGTGAAAATACGGGTTTTTAGGCTGAATCGAAGGGGAAGGTAGAGACCGTTTTGACCGAGCGGCTGATTCTTGGCATCGAGAGCTCGTGCGACGAAACATCCGCGGCGGTTGTTGCTGGTGGCCACCAGGTTCTCTCCAACGTTGTGGCTTCCCAGCTGATCCACGCCGGCTACGGGGGGGTGGTTCCGGAGCTTGCCAGCCGCGAACATCTCCGTAACATCGTTCCTGTGGTCCGGGAAGCGCTGCAAAACGCAGAGCTGGCCAGCTATCGCGAACTCAGCGCGGTGGCGGTCACGGAAGGGCCAGGGTTGGCGGGCGCCCTGCTGGTGGGGATCAGCTTTGCCAAGGCGCTGGCGTTTGGCGCGGGCATTCCATTGATTGCGGTCAATCATCTGGAGGGGCACATCCAGGCCGTGCTTCTTGAGGCTGAACAGAAGTTTGCCGAGGCGAGTCCCTTGCTTGCGGCGGTGATCTCCGGCGGCCATAGTCACCTATATCTTGCGGAGCGTGCGGAGACGGGCTTGTGGAGTTATCGCAACGTGGGCCGCACGGTCGACGATGCGGCGGGGGAGGCGTACGACAAAGTTGCCAAGCTGCTGGGACTTCCCTACCCCGGCGGCCCGTGGATGGATGCGCTGGCTGTGCATGGTGATCCGGCGGCTGTGCCTTTCCGTTTCGCGGCGATCAGGGACCCCTCGCAGAAGCACGGCGCGGTAGCGGTGGAGAGCCAGCCTCGTTTTGATCTTTCTTTCAGCGGGATCAAGACGGCGGTGCGCCGCTACACCGAAGTGAATGGCATGCGCGAGGAGATTGCGACGCGCGAACGGGCGCTGCGTGCGGCGGGTCTGCATACGGCGAAGGCGAGCGACGGTGCGCTGGCGGGGGCGCTGCGTCTGGTTGACGCGCGGACGCTTGACCTGATCGCGAGCTTTCAGCATGCCGTTACTGGCCATCTCACGCGCACGGTGCTGGCGGCCGTGGAGAGTTTCGGCGCGCGTGCGGTCGCGGTATCCGGAGGGGTTGCGGCGAATCGTGAACTACGCGCCAAGCTGGGGACTGCGGCCGCCGCGCGGGGCCTGCCACTGGCCTTTCCTTCCTATGCGCTTTCCACCGACAATGCCGCGATGATTGCCGCGGCCGCGTGGCCGAAATTCCTGAATGGGCATCTTGCCGCTGAGACGCTTGAAGCCGCACCAGGGCTTCGGCTGGGGTGAATCGGTGGAGGGTTTGATGGCTCCGCTAGAATCGATAGAACACTTCAACCGGGAAGGCAGCCGGGCTCGGCCACACGCCACGCCTGCGGCAGACGGATTTCGATCAAGCGTGGCGGAACAAACTCTTCAGCTGTTCAATACTCTCTCTGGTCAGACGGAAACACTCTACGCGGCTGACGGCCAGCATGTCCGTTTCTATTGCTGCGGGCCTACGGTTTACGACTACGGGCATATTGGGAACTTCCGGACGTTTCTCCATGTGGATGCCCTGCGCCGTGCGATGCGTCTGTTCGGTCTCTCGCTGAAGCATGTGATGAATATCACGGATGTGGACGACAAGATTATCCGGAATGCCTCTGCGGCGAACCAGCCTATCGATGAATACAGTGCGCGGTACGAGAAGGCGTTTTTCGAGGATATGGACGCGCTCTCGGTGGAGCGGCCTGAGGTGATTGCGCGCGCGACAGAGAACATCCCCGAGATGGTGAATCTGATTCAACGGCTCGCGGCGGAAGACATTGCGTACCAGGCGGAGGACGGCAGCTGGTACTTCCGTGTTGCGCGGGACAAGAGTTACGGCAAGCTGAGCAAGAAGGATCTTGAGGGCATTGAGGACGGCGCGCGTATTGCGGCGGATGAATACGACAAGGATCACGTTCGTGACTTTGCTTTATGGAAGGCGACCAGGCCGGGTGAGACCTCCTGGCAGACTGCCCTGGGGGAAGGTCGTCCGGGATGGCACATTGAGTGCTCGGCGATGGCGCTGAAGTATCTTGGCGACAGCTTTGATCTGCATGCGGGCGGGGAGGACCTGATGTTTCCGCACCATGAGAATGAGATCGCGCAGAGCGAATGCGCCACGCACAAGACGTTCTCGCGGCACTGGTTCCATGTGCGTTTTCTGCTGGTGGAAGGCAAGAAGATGAGCAAGTCGGAGGGTAACTTCTACACCCTGCGCGACCTGCTGCTGAAGGGCTACAAGGCGTCAGCGATTCGTTTTCTTCTGTTGAGTGTGCCGTATCGTCACCAGTTGAATTTCACGTTTGATGGCCTGCGTGAATCGACTCACGCGATTGAGCGGCTGCGGACGTTTCAGCAGCGGATGCGAGAAGGCAAATGGTCCGCGGGGGGATGTGATCAGAGCGTGTCCGAAGCGATTCAGCGCGGGCATGCAAGTTTTCGACAATCTTTAGCGAACGATCTGAATACCGCGGAAGCACGTGCGGCGATCTTTGAGGTGATCCGCGCGGTGAACACTGCCGCCGACGGCGACAGGCTGTGTCAGACCGACGCGCAGGCTACCCTTGCGCTGCTGGCCGAGTTCGATGAAGTATTCGCTGTGCTGAAGGACAAGGATGCTGAGCTGACCCGGTGGGCGATTGCGTGGGCAGAGACGGAAGGTCGTCTGGACCAGGCGGATCCGGAGCTCCTGGCGCGCTTCAGCGACGAGGGTCTTACGGATGCGGCGATCGACGCCCTGGTGGCGGAGCGCACGCAGGCCAAGCAGCGCCGCAACTTCCCGCGGGCGGATGCGATCCGCAATGAGTTGATGGCTGCCGGTGTGCTGATCGAGGACGCAAAAGACGGCGTGCGCTGGCGTAGAAAATAGGCGAGGTCAGGTTCGGCCGCGTTGCTGCGCGGACGTTTGCTTAGCCTAGTAGTTCATCCAGCCTTTGAGGTCGTGCGCGGTCTTTGCGACCGCCAACTTCAGCGATGCTTCTTCACTCAGTAATGGGGGGCCACCGTGATCCTCCCGGGAGCCCGGTTTGCACAAGGAGAAAGTTTGACGATGCTCGCTGCGAAAGCAAGGCTATGAACATGCCGGTTGCGCTACGGCACCACGGGCAGATCTACGAAGCTGGCTTCGCCTGCCTGGTGAAAGACCGTCTGCGTTGCCTTCTGATAGTCGGCGGGTTTTGCGAAGAAGATGTTCGGGATGAAGGTCTGGGGGTTGCGGTCGTAGAGGGGAAACCAGCTTGACTGGATCTGCACCATGATCTTGTGTCCGGGAAGGAAGACATGGTTTACGTTAGGCAGGACGAACTTGTAGGGCAGCGCCTTCCCCGCTGATACACGTTTGGCTTCTGCGAGGCTCTCGCGGTAACGGCCACGGAAGATGTCCATGGCTACGGGGAGTTGATAACCGCCGAGTTCGGGTTGACCGGCGACCTCATCGGGGTAGACGTCGATGAGCTTGACGACCCAGTCGACGTCGGTGCCTGTTGTGGAGGCGATGACGTTGGCGATGGGTTCACCGCTGACGGTGAGCGGTTGTTTGAGGACTTCAGTGCTGAAGGTCAAGACGTCGGGCCTGCCTGAGAACTCGCGCTGATCGTCCACCAGCCAGCGTATCCAGGATAGATTTTCGGTATAGCCGATGGGCTGGCTCGGGCGTGTGCGATAGGGCACTGGCTTGGCGGGATCGGCAAGGTAGGCATCGCTGCCCTCAGTTGCTGCGGGCTGCGCAAAACTCAGCGCGGCGCCGGCGTGAAGATAGAGCGGCCTGGACTGCGGCGCTGCGCCACCGGCTGCGGAGGGCCAGGTGTCAAGGCGCTGCCACTTGTTCACGCCGGTTTCGAAGGCGTTGACGCGGGCGACATCCATGGACGGGGCGCTGTCCTGAAGAAAGTGCGCGAGAAAGGGCGCGAGGATGTCGGTGCGGAAGGTGAGACCGGTGTCGCTGCGGAACTTGATGGGGCCGAGGGAATCGGCGTACTCGATCTCCTGCCCGTGATGCCAGGGGCCCATGACGAGCCAGAGATTTTGCTTAGCTTCGGGCTTGTCCTTGAGTGCCTTGTAGACCGCCATCGCGCCGTAGATGTCCTCCTGGTCCCAGAGGCTGTCGACGAGCATGGTGGGGACCGTGAGAGGCTGAGCGGCGAGGACCTTGTCCATCGCCTGATCGCTCCAGAAGCTGTCGTAGCTGGGGTGCGCCGTGACTTTTTTCCAGAAGCCGATCTGGTCCATGTTGCGCTGCCTGCCGAGCTCGCCTGCGGAGCCGGCGTTCATGTACGTGTCGTAGTCATCGAAGTTGGAGGTGAGCCAGCGCGCTTCGTTGGAGCGGGTTGCCGTCTGCTCGTAAATGTAGGGAATGTTCTGTTCGCGGAAGGCGCCGTTGTGGAACCAGTCATCACCGCGCCAGCCATCGACCATGGGGTTCATGGGCACGACGCACTTGAGTGCGGGGTGAGGGTGAACGAGCGGCGTGAGCGAAAGGAAGCCGTCATAGCTGATGCCGAGGATGCCTACCTTGCCGTTGGTTTCCGGGACGTGTTTGATGAGCCAGTCGATGGTGTCGTAGGTATCGGTCGATTCGTCGACTGGTGTGGGGTTGAGTGGGCCGCGCATGGGGCGATTCATGATGTAGTCGCCTTCGCTGCCGTACTTGCCGCGGATGTCCTGGACGACGCGGATGTAGCCACCGTTGATGATGGGCTCGACTGCGTTGTCATAGCCCCAAAGACTTGCAGCCAGGTGCACGCTGGGCGAGTTGGACGTGAGAACCACTGCGTTATAAGGTGTGCGCGTCATGAGGATGCCGGCGTGCCCCGCGCCTTTGGGGACGAGGATGACAGTGTGCAGCTTGACGCGGTCGCGCATGGGGATCATGACGTCGCGGCGGTCGTAGTCCATGCCGGTGGTGGGCTGCTGAAAGGCCTGCGGGGTCTCACTGGGGTAGTTGGGATAGAGAGGCGCGTTCTGCGCCGCGGCAACGCCGGCTACAACACAAAACCACGCCGCACCCGCGGCCAATCGCGCTCTTCGCGTCATAACACCTCAAGGGAATCCGGATGTTCGCACACTATCACGCCGGGGCTGACGTGTGCCCTAGCGTGGTTTGCGGACGACCCAGGTTGTCATGCAACGGTAGTCCTGCACTACGGTTGTTTTCAGGGGGTCGACCATGATGCCGCCGAGGACCGTGGTGAGATCAACGAGCATTTCCTCGTCTACGAGGAACCAGACTGAGCCATCACCGATGGTGTAACGGTGGCCTTCTACAAGGTCGAAGTCCATGCCGATGCGTGATCCCAGGCGGCAGAAGAGCATACCGCCGGGCCGTAAGACGCGCCAGAGTTCGAGCAGCATGGCCTCGAAGTGTTCTTCATCGCGGGCGAAGTGCAGAACGGAGTTGCAGAGCACGACGTCAGCGAAGGCATCTGGAAAGGGCAAGGCTTCGATGGCGCCAACGCGGAGGTTTTCAGGGGGCAGTTTGGGCTGGAGGAGCGCGGCCATCTGGCGCACATGCTCTACGCCCTCTGGGTTGGCATCGAGGGCGAAGATCTCACAGCCTTCGCGCAGCAGGTGTACGAGGTTGCGCCCGTAGCCGCAGCCGGCGTCGAGTACGCGCATGCCGGGTGCGATGTTACCGCGGAGGATTTGATCGAAGACGTAGATATCGATCTGTCCAAACTGGTCCTGTACGTTCATGGTCACGCTATCTTCGATCTGGTCGCCGCGTCTTTACCAAGAAGACTATTCTGTTTTGGACATTTCATAACGGGTACCCGGACCAGTATGCACAAGAGCATCTGCTTTCTTGTTCTCGGTTTGTTTTTCAGCCTCCCGAGCGCGCGCGGGCAACAACCTGCTCCGAAGCAGACGGCGTCTGTTGCTGCCTCTGGCCTTTCATTCGAGGTGGCGACGATCAAGCCCGCTGCGCCCTCGCCTGACGGACATAATCATATTTACTATCCGGCCGGGGATCGGTTCGGTGCGCAGAACGTTACGCTCCTTATGCTGCTTGATTGGGCGTATCGGCTTCCGCAGACGCAGATCCTGGATGCGCCGGCGTGGCTGCATTCGACTTACTTTGACATCGACGCCAAGCTGGAGGCCGCCGATGCCCCGGCGAACTTATCTGGTGGCGAAGATCAGGCGCGCAAGCGGCGGATGGTGCAGGCGCTGCTCGGCGAGCGATGCAAGCTGAAGCTTCACGAGGAAACGCGCGTATTGCCTGCATACGATCTGGCGATTGCGAAGGGTGGCTCGAAGCTTCAGCCCTCGACTACCGGCGGCCTCAGCATCAGCACGGGCAGAAGTCATTTGAATGGGCAGGGGCTTACGCCGGCGATGCTAGCGGAACAGCTTTCCTATGTTGCGGGCCGCATTGTTGTTGATAAGACCGGCTTGGGCGGCCGGTATGACGTGAAGCTGCAATGGACTCCGGATGGCGTTCCTCTCGGCGAGAACTCGCCACCAGCGCTATTCACCGCGATCCAGGAGCAGCTTGGCTTGCGGCTGGACTCCGCGAAGGAGCCTGTTGACGTGTTGGTGATCGACCACGTGGAGCTGCCGTCGGCGAACTGAGCGCTACTCGACGGCGCCACCGCTGACGGCCATGATTTCGCGGTCTTGTTCCACCTGACTTTTCCCGCGGCTGACGCGGCTGAGCACGACCATGGCAACAGAGCAAACGATGACGGCCATACCTGCGAGTTCTGTGGGTTGCAGGCGTTCGCCGAGCAGGAGCACGCCCAGCAGAACGGCGATCATGGGGTTGACGAAGGCGTAGGTGGCGACCTTGCTGACGGCGACATGCTGCAGCAGATAGGTGAAGGCGACCAGGCCGACCAGCGACCCCATGACGCTGAGCCAGACGAGGGCTTCGACGCCGCGTACGGTCCAGACTGCCCGGTGGAGCCCGCCTGTGGCCAGCGCAAAGGTTGAGTTGAAGAGAGCAGCCACGCCGATCTGCCAGCCGGTGGCGATGAAGGTGTCGGCTTTGAATTTGAAGCGGCGTGAGAGCACGGAACCGA
>CAZZWG010000078.1:11134-13383 GCA_964657685.1 Verrucomicrobia bacterium Tous-C9LFEB
TGCTCGCCTGCGATGCGGATGGCGGTGTAGGTTGATCCCCAGCAGAGGTAGACCGCTGCGAAGGCCGCGATGACCCTGCCCTTTGTTGCCCCACCTTCCGCCATCCTTCCAGCATAGCTGGCCCGGGTAGCTTTCTTTCGTGGGCATGAGGGAGATACGGGCTGGTCAGGGCCTGGGGGAGCGTCCTTTCGCGGTGTGCCAGCTAAGTGCGACCAGCATGAAGGCGGCATAGACGATGGGGAAGTAGCGGTAGGGACTGGCGGGCACGGGGAAGAGTGTGCCGACAGCCGCGGCCAGCATCATGGCGACAGAGGCGACCGCCAGCAGAAGGATGCCGAAGCTGAGTTGACGGCCTCGCGCGTACTTGATCAGCACGGCCACGCCGACGAGGGCGTAGGCGGCCAGGTAGCCGAAGACAGCAAGGCTGCCCATGTAGCCGTAGACCTCGGCGCCCGAGGTTCCGCGGGAGAGCAGAACAGCCACGGGGACGAAGGCGAGCACGCCCACGAGGACGCCCCCGAGCGCGGGACTTTTGTGGCGCTGATTGGTGTTGGCGAGGGAAGCGCCGACGAGGCCGTGGCGCGCCATGAGCATGAGCAGGCGAGCGAGGGAGATGACGAAGGCAAGCGTGGCGGCGAACATGCTGACGAGGACGCCGGCATCGATGAGCGGACCGAGGATGCCGAGCCCGGCGCGGGTGGAGAGCTCGCGCAGGGGCGCTGTGCTATCGGCGAGGCCGGGCTGGGCGCCGTGGAAGCCGAGCACCTCGCCATAGGCACAGGCGACGAAGAAGATGCCGGAGAGGAGGGTGCTCCAGATAACGGCGCGGGGTATGGACCGGAGTGGGTCGCGGGCCTCTGTGCCGAGCGAGGTTGCGCTCTCGAAACCGACGAAGCTGAATACGGCGAGGAGGACGCCGAGGCGTACCGAGGACGGGCTTACGTCATGGAGACGAAGCTGGGCCATGTCGATATGCAGACCGTGGCGCCAAAGCGTGACTGCGACGACGAGGGCGATGAAGAGAACGGAAGCGGCCTCAATGCCCAGCATAATGCGCGCGGAGATCTGGATGTCCCGGTAGGCTACGTAGATTGCGCTGGCAGCGGCGAGTGCGGCAAGAAAGATAGCCGGAACGTGGTGACCATAGGGGCCCAGAATCGCAAAGCCGAAGCTGGTGAAGCCACCGATGACCGAGCTTGCAGTGAAGATGTAGGCGAAGCAGAGTGACCACGCGGTGACGGCAGCCCAGAATGGCGGCAGGTGGATCTGTGCGTAGATGTAGAGCGACCCTGGTGAGGCGGACTGGCGGGCGAAGACGGTGATGCAGACGGCAACGAGCACCATGCCGAGCATGGCGAGCACATAGGCGAGACATGTGCCATTGCCGGCGAGGGCGAAGACAAGTGGAATGGTCAGGGCGGCGGAGGTGCTGGGGGCGATGGCGGAGACGGATTGCGCGAGCGTTTCCATGGGCGAGAGCACGTGACTGCGCAGGCCGAAGGATGCATCTACCGGCACGGCGGAGGTGTCTTCGGTGACGATCATGGGGCGGTCTCCAGGGCAGGGATGGTGTTCTGCTTGAGGTCGATGCCGGAACGCTGCAGACGCCGGGCGCCGTTGAGATAGAAGAGCAAACGGCGGGCGGCTTCGGGGTAGGAGAGGCCTTCGGGACGGATGTTGGAGATGCAGTTTCGTTCAGCGTCGGTGCGGCCCGGCTGCGGGGACCAGGTGATGTAGATTCCGAGCGAATCGGCGGCGCTGAGGCCGGGTCTTTCGCCGATGAGGACGACGGCGCATCGCGCTCCCAGGAACTGGCCGATGATGTCGCCGATGGCTACCCTTGCCTGCTCTACGACACAGACCGGGCCGAGGCTCCAGGCGTCGCTGGGCAGGAGGGCACGTGCGGCGTCGAGGACGGGGAGCGCGTGGCGTTCCGCAGCGAGGGAGGAGAGGCCGTCGGCGATGACGAAGACGATGTCCGGGGTTTGCGGATGAGTGCGGGCAAGTTCACGCAGGGATGCAGCGCTGTCCTGGCTTAGATTTCGGCCGAGATCCGGGCGGCGCAGATAGGTGCGGCGGCGGTCTTCGTCCGGTGCCTCATAGACCGCGCTGCGAAGGTGTACTGCCTGCAGGCCACGCTCGGCGAGACCGTGCAGGAGGGTGCGTGTATCGAGGGTGGCCTTGACGGCATCGCGGGCCTGGGCGTGATCGAGTTGAAAGCGCAGATGGTCATCGGTGGCGATGGCAGA
>CAZZWG010000079.1:0-13377 GCA_964657685.1 Verrucomicrobia bacterium Tous-C9LFEB
AAACCCTCCGCACCTCCCGCTCCTGTAGCCGAAGAACTCTCCGCATCCCCCGCTCTTGTTTCGTCAGGGCCCGGCTTCAGCCGGGCCAATAAAGCTCCCTAGAATCCGGCTTCAGCCGCCGGGTAAGGCCTTCACGCCCCAACCCACAGCCCTGCTTCAGCCCCCACCTAATTCTGAAGAACCTTGCGTACCAATTCATCAAAATCACTAAACTAGAACTAGCCCATCCCCTTCGCCCTCAACCACCAGCCCCAAAGTCCACCCATAAACTCAATCTTTCAAAGACTTTAGCCCAAAAGACCCCAGGGGAAGGGGTCCCCACCCAACCCATAGCATCCAACCACCCGAGCCGACGCATCGGCCCAGGACTCCCACATGCAATACAAAACCCTCGGCGACACCGGCCTCCTCGTCTCCACCCTCTGCTTCGGCTGCATGACCTTCCACGGCGGCTCCGGCTTCTGGACCAAGGTCGGCACAGTCGACCAGGCAGGCGCAGACGAGCTCATCAAAGGCTGCCTCGACAAAGGCGTCAACTTCTTCGACACCGCCGATGTCTACTCCGAAGGCGAGTCCGAGAGAACCCTCGGCCAATCCCTCAAGAACCTCGGTATCGCCCGCAAAGACGTCGTCATCGCCACCAAGGTCTTCGGCCGCACCGGCCCAGGCCGCAACGACATCGGCGCCTCCCGCGGCCACATCATGGACGCCGTTGAAGCCAGCCTCACACGCCTCGGCACCGACCACATCGACCTCTACCAGATCCACGGCAACGACACCATCACCCCCATCGACGAGACCCTCCGCGCCCTCGACACCCTCGTCCAGCAAGGCAAAGTCCGCTACATCGGCGCCTCGAACTGGGAAGCCTGGAAGCTCTCCCGCGCCATCACCACCTCCGAACTCAAAGGCCTCGCCCGCTTCGACACCCTCCAGGCCTACTACTCCATCGCAGGCCGCGACCTCGAGCGCGAGTTCGTCCCCATGTTCAACCACACCAAAACCGGCCTCCTCGTCTGGAGCCCCCTCGCCGGCGGCCTCCTCTCCGGCAAGTTCAGCCGCGACAACCAGAAGCCCGAAGGCACACGCCGCTCCGAGTTCGACTTCCCCCTCGTCGACAAGGAGCGCACCTGGCGCATCCTCGATATCATGCGCCCCATCGCCGAGGCCCACGGCTGCTCCCCCGCCCGCATCGCCCTCGCCTGGCTCCTCCATCAGCCCGTCGTCACCTCAGTCATCATCGGCGCCAAACGCCCCGACCAGCTCCACGACAACCTCGCCGCCGTCGACCTCAAGCTCACCCCAGACGAACTCAAGCAGCTCGACGAGGCCAGCAAGCTCCCACCCGAATACCCCGGCTGGATGCTCCCCTTCCAGGGCGCCAGCCGCCTCGACCCCACCGTGGGCCGCCCCAACACCGACAGCAAATAAACTAAGGACTGTTGCGCACCTACCTCTACAAACTCACCTCCGATCGCGGTGGCGCCCCCTGCGCCCCGCCGCCGCGCCCCGGAGCCGCACCCCTCCTCTCCCTCGCCATCTGCAAGCCCGCCATCCGCCGCACCGCCCAGCCCGGCGACCGCATCCTCGGCCTCACCAGCCGTGTTCTCGAGCAGCGCGAAGGCTACCCAGCCCTTAGCGTCATCTACGCCGCTGAAGTCACGGAAGTCCTGGACGCCACGGCCTATTACGCGCCCCGCTCACCCTGGCGCAGCCGCCCCGACTGCATCTACCGCTACGACGTTGACACTGGTGACCTCCAACACACCGGGGAGACAGGCCTCCACGCCGACCCCCGCCACCGCCGCCGCGACCTCGGCCGCGAGGGCCTCTACGAAAACGCCCGCATCCTGCTCTCAACCGACTTCACCTATCTCGGCGCAACCGCCTTCGTGCTCCACCACCGGTATCAACGCCTGCGCGAACTGGTCTCCGCGCTGGGACAGGGTCATCGCGTGCTCACCGCTGGCAGAGACGCCACAATGGACGGCGAGCTCAACGCAGTGTTTCAGGAAATCGCGAAGCAGCCCCCGCGGTTCACGCCGCGAAAGGTGCATGCTGACAGCTACGACCATCCCGCGCCCAACCCGGCCGACCGCAGTCGAGCAGCCAGGCCGTCCTGCTGAGAAAGCGACACACGGCTACTCACATGCCCCGATAGAACAACCCAGCCAGGTCAGCCATTACAACTTTTGCACGATTCCAAAACCGCGCCTCACCTCATAGGGTCCAGAGAGAAGTAGATTTCCTCGAACGGAGTGGGCCGTCAACGGCCAGAAATCCGTACCTATGCCCTTGCGCGCCAGAATCCAAATTGCGCTCACCCTCGTCGCAGCTGTTGCCGCGACAGTCTTCGCCGCGCGCATCGGGTCACCCGAGTGGCTCTCCTTCTGGCTTCTGCTGACCGCGGTTCTCGCAAGCTCGGGGCTGAAGGTCGTTTTGCCTCGCGGCGACGGTTCCATGTCGCTCAACTTTCCTTTCATCCTTCTTGGAATAGTCCAGCTCTCTCCGTTCCAGGCCATGCTGCTGGCCGCGATCTCCGTCGCCGCACAGTGCCGCATCCGCGTCACCAAGCTCTTCACCGCAGTCCAGATCTCCTTCAATGTGGCCAACGCCACGTTCGCTACAGGCTGCGCTTGCCTGGTCTACGCGCGTCTGCACCACGTCGAGCCCGGCGTGGCGCCTTCCCTCGCCGTGGCTTCTGTCGCCTACTTCCTCGTCAACACCCTCAACGTCGCCATGGTGATTGCCGCCACCAAAGGGGAGAAGACCCTCTCGCTGTGGCGGAAGGAATATCCCTGGTACCTGCCCTTCTACATCGTCGGCGCCGTACTTGCAGCGATAGCAAGCTGGATGAGCGTTCGCTTCGGGTGGGGAACTGCCCTGCTCCTCATCCCCTTTGTCTACACCGTGTATCGCTCCTACATGGCCCAGGTGTCGCGTCTCAAAGAACGCCAGCAGCACCTGGAAGAGACCGAGGCCCTTCACCTGCGGACCATCGAAGGCCTTGCCATGGCCATCGAGGCCAAGGACCAGAACACCCATGACCATCTGTTCCGCGTTCGGCACTACGTAAAGTCCATCGGCGAAGCGCTGCATCTCGACAAGGTCGACATGCAGGCCCTTGAAACTGCCGCCTTCCTCCATGACATCGGCAAACTTGCAGTGCCGGAACACATCATCAATAAGCCCGGCAAGCTCACCCCGGAAGAGTTCGAAAAGATGAAAATTCATCCCGTGGTCGGAGCCGACATCCTGGAACGGGTTCGCTTTCCCTACCCCGTGGTGCCGATCGTTCGTTCCCATCATGAATGGTGGAACGGAACGGGCTATCCCGATGGCCTGCACGGGGCAGACATCCCGATCGGGGCGCGCATCCTCACCGTCGTTGATTGCTTCGACGCCCTCGTCTCCGACCGGCCCTATCGCAAGGGAATGAGTTCGGAAAGAGCGCTGGAGCTCATCCGCAGTCTCGCCGGAAGACAATTCGATCCTGCCATCGTCGAAGTCTTCGATCGCTGCCACGCTGTGATGGAAGACCGTCAGGAAAGTCATGTCCCTCCTGGTTTCACGCCCCTCAACACAGAAGTGGAAGTCTGGAGGGGCGTTGCGCCCGGCGCTGGCTTCGAGATGGGCTCTGACCTGGGCACGCCCGCAAAGCTCGAATCCGATCATGAACGGGAACCCCGAACGCATGAGCAGGTCGCTTCTCTGGCTCTGATCGCTGCTGCCAGCCAGGAAGCACAAGCCCTCTTCGAAATGAACCAGTCCCTCGGCAACTCCCTCAGTCCGGGCGAGACGGTCTCCGTCATGGCGTCGCGCCTGCGACATCTCATCCCCTTCAACGTGTGCGCCGTATATCTCAAGCAGGGGGACAGTCTGGAAACCCGCTACTCTGACGGAGACCAGGCGAACCGCTTTTCAGAAAAAAGCATCCCTCTCGGCGAAGGCATCTCGGGCTGGGTCGCCCAGAGCGGCAAGTTCATCCTCAATGGCAATGCTTCTGTAGAGCCTGGTTGCCCCACCACCGCCACCGGGGAGCCTGCCTTCCGGTCTGCCCTCTCCATCCCCTTGTACGACCTCCAAAAAGAGATCTTCGCTGTATTAACCCTGTACAGCATCCGCCAGGATTCATTCCTGCGCGACCACCTTCGCATCCTCCAGGCCATGGAATCGAAGCTCTCCCTCTCCCTCCAGAACGCGCTGCAGTTCCGCAAGACGGAGGCTGACGCCGACACAGATTTCCTTACCGGTCTGCCCAATGCCCGCCGCCTCTTCATTCAACTGGAAGCCGAATTGGACCGTTGTGACCAAAACAACACACCAATGGCGATCCTGGTCTGCGATCTCAACGACTTCAAGGATGTCAACGAGCGTAGAGGACACAACGCAGGGGACCGCCTTCTTCGCCTTATCGCCGAAGACTTTCGCAAGACCTGTTCAGAAGGAGAGATCGTCGCCCGCTTGGGTGGAGACGAGTTCGTCTTCCTTCTGCCCGGGACCACGCCTGAGATCGTCCTGGATCGCATCCATTCCATCACCGGTACCGTCGCGGCAGCCTCCCGGCGCGCCGGGCACAGCATCCGGGTCACCGCAAGTGTCGGCGCTGCTTTCTGCCCCGCCGAGGGAACGATCGCAGAAGACCTGCTGGCCCTGGCAGACCGGCGCATGTACCTCGAAAAACAGCGTCACTACAGTCAGGTAACAGCCCTCTCCGCAGAAAAGAAAGCTGACACAACGATCCCATGCGTCAAGTAAACAGGCATTGGGTCCTGCGACTCGCACGTTTACTGTCGCTTGTGTTCCTGGCGGCTTTGGGCACGTCAGCCTTGATGTACTACGCGCCAGGCTACTTCTCTGATGGTCGCGAAATGGACGGCACCCACGCGCTCACCGCCCGGAGCGACCTCGACCGTCTGCACGAGCAACAGGCTTCCTTCGGGCTCGTACTCTCTTCGCAGCTAAGCGCCTGGCGGCATGGCGACCTCGGCCAGTCAAGACAGTACGATGTGCCGGTCTCCTCGCTTCTCAAAGAACGCACCTCCCGTTCAGCCATCCTTCTGCTCACCGGCGTCCTCACGGGCTGGCTGCTCTCCCTGCTCTTCGCGACCGTGCTCAGCCTCCGCCGCCGTCTCTGGACAGATGCCCTCCTTGCGATCGCCACATCAGTCCTCCTGGCGCTTCCAGTGGGCGTCCTCGCAACGGTCTGTGTGGTCGCAAATGTCGGCGGCCCTGTCTCTGTCCTCGCGCTGGTCATCGCCACCCGAGACTTTAAAATCCTGTACCGCCTGCTGCAGTCCATCTGGAACGCGCCCTACCTCCTGCACGCCCAGGCACAGGGCCTCACCCGCCGGCAAATTCTCCTCACCCACATCGCCGTCGTTCTCCGCCGGGAAGTCGCCAGCCTCGCCATGCTCTCCTTCACCCTGGCCCTCAGCGTGCTCGTTCCGCTCGAAGTCGTCTTCGACATCCCCGGCCTGGGCCAGCTCGCCTGGGCCGCCGCTATGAATCGCGACCTGCCTGTACTGGTCGCCGTCACCGGCGTCATGGCTCTCTGCGTCGGCCTCGCCGGCCTCTTTCTGGATGCCGGTCGCACCGCGGAGGCACCCCAATGCGCCTAGCCATGCTCGCTCTTCTAGCCATGCTCCTGTTGGGGTCAACCGCTCTCCTGCTTCATTCGCCCAGGGGCTACGCCGATCAGGATCGTGAAGCCATCGCTTCAACAGCAACCAGAAAACACATCGCAGGAACTGACGAGTTGGGAAGAGACCGCGCCGCCCGTGTCGCGCTTGCTCTCCTCATCGGCCTCGCAGGCGCATCCTGCGCAAGCATCATCGCAGCCGCGCTGGCCCTCGGTCTAAGCACCTGGGCTGCCCTGGCCCCCACATGGTTGTCTCGCACCATTCTCTATAGCGCCGACCTCTTTGTGACGCTGCCCTGGATCTTCCTGCTCATGTTGATCCGTTCGGCTCTCCCTCTCACCCTCACGCCGCTCAAGTCAGGTTCTGTCACCTTCCTCCTCCTCGCTATCCTGGGCGCACCGGCATTCCTTCGACTTAATCTCGAAAAGATCAAATCTCTTCTCCACGCGGACTGGCTCCTGCAAGCCCGCGCCTCCGGACTCAGGCCGCACCAACTGGGCCGGCAGGTCCTCCCGCACGTGCGGCCCCTCTTCTTCACACAATTCCTCCTGTACATCCCCGCCTGTCTCGTCGCCGAGGCAAACCTCGGACAGCTCGGCCTCGGCCTCGGCGAGCCGCTTCCCTCCTGGGGCAACCTCGTCGCCGGCCTGCAATCGGCCTCAATGGTCACAACATCTCACCTGATCTACTTGCCTGTCGCGATCCTTGTTCTCGTGCTGGCAGTTCTCGAGCTCACACTGCACGGGGTTGAAGTATGAATCGTTTGCGCACGGCATTGTCCGCCTTCCTCATCGCAGCTCTCCCCCTGACACAAGGCAGCCTCGCGCAGATGTCAGCAGGCTCCCACAACGAACTGGATCTCGCACTTCACTACGATCCCAAAACGCTCGATCCCGCGAAGGTCGACGACCAGGCGTCTGAGCTCGTGCGCTATCTCACCGGGGGGTCTCTCCTCCGCCTCAATCGAAGCAATCTCGCCATAGAGCCAATGCTCGCCGATCGCTACACCGTGAGTCCCGATGGCAAGCTCATCACTCTCCATCTGCGCGAGGGTCTCCGCTTCTCAGACGGCTCCCCCCTTACCTCGGCCGATGTCGTCAGCACGCTGCGCCGTGTGCTCGCCCCCGCAACCGCCGCGCCCGTCGCCGAGGAGTTCATCGCGCCCGCCAAGGTCAATGTCCTCGCTCCTGACCCGCATACCGTCGAAATCCATCTTTCTGTTCGCCTGGTCAGTATCGGGTCCATCCTGGACGAGATTGCAATCGAACCAGCCGGTCACGCGATCGACGCCAGCGTCACGGCAGGACCCTATGCCGTCGCGGCGTATCGACGCGGACAAGACGTAACCTTGCATCGCAACCGCTACTTCTGGGAGCGCGACAGCAAAGGCGCCGCTTTGCCCTATCTCGACACCATCCGGCTCGACATCCTCGCCAATCGCGAAACCGAAGAGCTCAAGTTTGCTCGCGGCCAGTACGCCCTGCTCGACAACGTCCCTCCGGAAACCTTCGAAACCCTGCGCAAACGCCTGCCGGCCGCGGTACACGACCTCGGCCCTTCCTTGAACACCGAGCAGATGTGGTTCAATCAGTCCGACAAAGCTCCCCTTCCCGCCTACGAGAAGCAGTGGTTCGCGAGCAAGGCCTTCCGCGCCTCTGTCTCCATGGCGATCCATCGCGCCGATCTCGCACGCATCGCCTTCGATGGTCACGCAACCCCGGCCAACGGCTTCATCTCTCCCTCCAACACAACCTGGTACAACCACGCGCTTCCGCCCGTACGCGAAGATCCACATGCCGCGCTGGATCAACTTTCAAAAGAGGGCTTTCACAAACAGGGCGATCAACTCGTGGACGCAACCGGACACCCCGTCAAGTTCTCTCTTCTGACCAACACCGGCAATCGCGCCCGTGAGCGCATGGCCGCCATGATTCAGCGGGACCTCGCGGTCATCGGCATGCAGGTGAACGTCGTCACCCTCGACTTCCCGGCGCTGATCGATCGACTCATGCACTCCGGTGACTATGAAGCCGCTCTCCTCGGACTCAGTGACACGCAGCCCGATCCCAACGCGCAGATGAACGTCTGGCTCAGCTCCTCTCCCAACCATCAGTGGAACCCGGGCCAGAAAACTCCCGCAACCGCATGGGAAGCCGAGATCGACAAAGCCATGCAGGCGCAGGCCGAAGCGACAGACGGGCACACGCGCAAAAACGCCGTCGACCGCGTACAGATCATCGTCGCGGAGCAGCTGCCCTTCATCTACCTGGTCTATCCCAATACCCTCTGTGCGGCTTCCCCTGATCTGGAGGGCGTGCGCTTCTCCGTTCTCCAACCCGACCTACTCTCAAGCGTAGAAACGGTCCGCTGGAAGGGAGCCGCGCGTTGAGAGAAGCGGCACTCAGGGTCAATCTGCAAGCGGGCTATGGCGACCGCACCATCCTCCATGACGTACGTTTCGAAATCAGTCGAGGAGAGCGCCTCGGCCTGCTGGGATCCAGCGGCGCCGGCAAAAGTACGCTCCTCCTCGCCATCCTGGGCCTGCTTCCAGAGCGCAACGGCTGGACCCGCGGCGAGGTCCTCATCGCCGGCCAGAACATGCTCGCGCTCCCCCGCGGGAAGGCACGGACCCTACGAGGAAGGGCACTGGCCCTGGTCCCCCAGAGTCCCCTCTCCGCACTCAACCCGGCACTCACCCTGCAAGCTCACTTCCAGGCCGCATGGAAAGCCCACGAGAAAGCCGATGAGCGCAGGCTCGGCGCGCGCATCGCTGCATTGATGGAGCGAGTATCCCTGCCCGCCGACCGCGAGTTCCTGAAGCGCAAGCCAGGCCAGATCAGCGTAGGGCAAGCGCAGCGCTACACCCTCGCGCTCGCTCTGCTTCACCATCCTTCTCTGTTGATCGCCGACGAACCCACCAGCTCCCTCGACCCGGTCACGCAAACGGAGGTTCTCGGACTCTTAAGAGAGATCAGCGAAGAGCAGGGTGCCGCACTTCTCTTCGTTTCGCATGACCTGCTCTCGGTCTTCCGTCTCTGCACAGACGTCGCCATGATGGCTGGGGGACGCATCACCGAAAACCTCCCCCTTGCCGCTGTCCTGGGCGCACGCGATCCATCCCTGCGCGCGCTCCTCAGCTCCCTTCCCCTGCCACCCGAAATCTTCCTCGAGTACCTGCGCTATGCTCCCCACGGCAGGGAGGTCGCAGTCGAGGACACAAGGGCCACGCTATCGGTCTAATGCCCCGCGCGACACACCCTACCTGATCTGCGCGCTCGTCTTCAACGCAAGGTCGCGCGAGGATCCGCCCGCAGAAAAGGTATAGTCTCCCGGCATCCAGGTCCACGCCTCGTTCTTTTCGTTCCAGCTGGCCAGCGCGAGCCGTTCCAACGGAATCGTGACCGTCTTCCGCTCGCCCGCCGCAAGCGGCACACGCATCCATCCCGCCAAACGCCGGAAGTTCTCCCCCGATCCCTTCGGCAACTGCACATACACCTCGGCAATCTCGGTGCCCGCGCGCCGCCCCGTATTCTCCACCGTCAGCGTGGCAGCATTCGAGGAAGCATCGACGTGCAGATCGGAAGACCGGAAGCTCGTATACGACAATCCGAAGCCAAACGGAAAAAGCGGCTGCTTGCCCTCGGAGTCGAACCACTTATACCCAAACCGCACACCTTCCGTGAGATCCGCCGGGAACGTATCTGGCTTCCGCTCAGACACCCAATGCTCCGGCAAACCGCCGTTCCCCGCGTTATACGTCATCCCAAAGACCCGCGCATGCGGCAGATCCGTCTCCGTCTTTGCAAAGGTAATCGGCAGCTTCGCCGAGGGGTTCACCGTCCCGAAAAGTAGATTCGCAATGGCCTGCCCGCCCGCAATCCCGGGGTACCATGCCTCCATCACGCCCGCTACATCGTTCACCCACGGCATGCTCACCGGGTTGCCGGTAATCAGCACCACCACCGTCTTCGGATTGGCCTTCGCCACCGCCGCAATCAACGCGTCCTGATTGTCGGGCAGAGCCAAGGTCGGCGCATCGCCGCCCTCGCTCATGTACTGATCCGCAAACACGATCGCCACGTCGCTCTTGGCAGCCAGGGCCGCAGCCGAAGCCACATCGGTTCCCGGATCAAAGCTCACCTGGGCCTCCGGCGCATGCTCGCGAATAAACTTCAGCGGCGCCGACGGAAAGTACACCGCATGCCCCCACGCCGTGGGCTTGCCTGGAGCAATCGCATTGCCGCCCGGAGCATCCACCTGCGCCGATCCACCACCCGACATCACACCCACATCCGCATGCGCGCCGATCACCGCAATCGTGTGCAGCCCCGCAGCCTGCAGCGGCAACACGCTCCGCTCATTCCGCAGCAGAACGATACTCTCCTCCGCAATATGCTGCGCATCGTCCCTGCCCTTGAAAGGATCCACCACCGTCCGCGGCATCGACGGACGATCAATGACGCCTGCCGCAAACATCGACCGCAGCAGCCGGTGCACCATATCGTCCAGCCGGCTCATCGGCACCTGCCCACCCTGCACAGCATCCAGCAGCGGTTGCCCAAAATGCTCGTCTCCGGGCTGTTGCTCGTCGAGCCCGGCCAACGCCGCCTTCACCGTCGTATGCGTCGCCTCCCAGTCAGAAACCACAAACCCCGGATACTTCCATTCCCCCTTCAACACCTTGTTCAGCAGGTAATCATTCTCACAGGCCCAGTCGCCGTTCACCTTGTTATACGAGCACATCACCGACGAAGGCTGCCCAATCCGTATCCCGATCTCAAATGCCAGCAGATCGCTTTCGTGCATCGCCTTCCGCCCCAGCTGCACATCGACCACCGTCCGCCCGGTCTCCTGGTCATTCAGTGCGTAATGCTTGATGTCGCCCATCACCTGGTTGCTCTCCAGGCCGGCAATCAGGTTGCCCACGGTCGCACCCGCCAGCACCGGATCTTCGCCGGGATATTCAAACAAGCGCCCGTTGCGCGGGTCCCGCGCCAGATCCACCCCTCCGCCAATCGATTGGTTATACCCTTCCGCCCGCAGCTCCCGCCCAATCACATCCCCATACAGGCGCGCGGCCGCCGGATCCCAACTCGCCGCCGCCCCCAGCACACTCGGCAACAACGTCGCATACCGGCTCTCCTTGGCCGCCATGCGCGCTCCCACCGCGGAATCCGCCTGCTGCACCGACGGAATCCCCAGTCGCGGCACCCCCAGCACCTCACCCGCCCCGCCGTTGTTGTCCGCCGGCACACTGGCGCCCTCCCGCAGCGGTCCCCACCCGATCCCATGCACCAGCTGGATCTTCTCCGCCAGCGTCAGCTCCTTGACCACCAGGTCCGCGCGCTGATCCGGGCTAAGCTGCGCATTCATCCACGGATGATCCGCCTTCGGCGAAGTCTGCGCTCCCCCACGCGCCGCGGTGAGAGACAAAGCCAGAGGAAAAATGAGAAGTGATGCAAAAATCCTGCCGCGCATGCGTGCTCCGGTTCTTGAATAAACGTGTAACTAGCCCTTCGGCTGTATATCCCGATCCACCCTCAATAAGCAAGCCATCCCGAACAATTCATCCCTTGCCGTCCAGCCGCAGCAGCAACTCCGCCTCGTCAATCACCTCAACCCCCAGCGCAGTCGCCTTCTCCAGCTTCGACCCAGCCTCCTCCCCCGCCACCACAAAACTCGTCTTCTTCGACACCGACCCCGCCACCTTCCCTCCCGCGGTCTCAATCCGCTCTTTCGCTTCCTCACGAGACAACGTAGGAAACGTACCCGTAAGCACCACCGCCTTTCCCTCCAGCGCCCCACCCACCCGCCGTGGCGGCGCCGGCATCGTGAACCCCAGCGCCTGAAAGTCCGCCACCAGCGCACGGTTCCGCTCCACGGAAAAGAACTCCGCAATCGCCTGCGCCACCCGCGGCCCCACCTCGTTCACCGCCTCCAACTGCTCCTGCGTAGCCGTCATGAGCGCATCCATCGACCCAAACTCCGCCGCCAGCAAAGCCGCCGTACGCTCCCCCACAAACCGTATCCCCAACCCAAAAATCACCCGCTGCAGCGGCGCATTCTTCGACCGCGCAATCTGCTCCAGCAGCGCCTCCGCCGTCTTCGCACCCACCCGCTCCAGCGAGATCAACTGCTCCCGCGTCAGCCGGTACAAATCCGCCACCGACCGCACCAGCGGCTCCCGCACCTGCACCGGCTCGCCATCCTCAAGCTCCGCCGCCTCCGCCGTCTGCCCCAGCAACTGCACCACCATCGCCTCGCCCAGACCCTCGATATTCATCACTCCCCGCGCCGCCCAGTGCAGCAACTCCTCCCGCACCCGCGCCGGGCATTGCGAGTTCACACACCGAAAATCCACCTCACCCTCAGCCTTCACCAACTCGCTCGCACACACCGGGCACTTCCTCGGAAACACAATCTCCTCCGTCCCCCGCGGGTGCTCCGCATCCTCCACCACCTCCGTAATCTTCGGAATCACATCCCCGCCCCGCTCCACGCCCACCCAATCCCCAATTCGCACCCCCAACCGGGCAATCTCATCGGGGTTATGCAGCGTCGCCCGCGTCACCGTGATCCCTCCCACAGACACCGGAGCCAGCGCCGCCACAGGCGTCACCTTCCCCGTCCGCCCCACCTGGAACAACACTCCCACCAACCTCGTCACCGCCCCCCGCGCCGCAAACTTGAACGCAATCGCCCACCGCGGCGCCTTGCCGGTATACCCCAGCTTGCGCTGCTGCGTCACCGCGTCTACCTTCACCACCACCCCGTCAATCTCGTACGGAAGCGCATCCCGCAAAGGCTCCATCTCCGCGATGAACCCCAGCACCTCCTCCAAGCTCCCCACCGTCCGCCCATATTGGTTCACCCGAAAACCCGCCCGCCGCAAAGCCTCCAGCGCCCCCGACTGCTCCGCCAGCCACGCCTCCCCATCCCGCAGCAACGAGTACGCAAAAAACTCCAGCCGCCGCCCCGCCACCACATTCGGCTCTAGCGTCCGGATCGTGCCCGCAGCCGCATTGCGCGGATTCGCCGCCGGCGCCTGCCCCGCCGCCTCCCGCTCCGCATTCATCTTCTCAAAGGCCTTCCCCGGCAGCACCACCTCACCCCGCACCTCAAACGCCTGCGGCAACCCCGCATCCGCCAGCCGCGCCGCCGAAATATGCAAAGGCACACTCCGAATCGTCCGCACATTCGTCGTCACATCCTCGCCCGTCGACCCATCCCCCCGCGTCAACCCCGACCGCAACACCGCCTCTCCCCGCTGCCCCGCCTGGTACTGCAGCGCCATCGAAAGCCCATCCAGCTTCAGCTCACACGTATACCGCACCGCCTCCCCCGCCCCCAGCGCCCCCGCCACCCGCTCCGCCCACGCCCGCAACTCCGCCTCGTCATACGCATTGTCCAGCGAAAGCATCGGCCGCGAATGTGGCACCTTCGCAAACCCATCCTTCGGCTTTCCCCCCACCCGCTGCGTCGGCGAGTCCCCCGTCACCAACTCCGGATGCGCCGCCTCCAGCGCCTTCAACGCATTTATCCGCGCGTCGTACTGCGCATCCGTCCACTCCGGCGCGTCCTGCACGTAATACAGGTACTCATGGTGCCGAAGCTCCTCACGGAGAGCTTCGATCTGCTGGTCAGGGGTCAAATGCTTCGCGGCGCTCATTCGCTGTGATTATAGGCAGCCCCCATCCGCCAACCCCACCGAATACCAACCACCGGCTGACCGCCT
>CAZZWG010000080.1:0-5709 GCA_964657685.1 Verrucomicrobia bacterium Tous-C9LFEB
ATGGGAAGTTCGCGGTCGAGTTGCGGCGTGCTCTCGCTGGGGGTGACGCGGACGGCTACGGTGAGGTCGCTCTTGGTACGGCCGCGAAACATGCCGTGGGTTGGGGGGACGTCGGCGTAGTCGCGGCCGATGGCGGTGCGGATGTGACGTTCACCTGCAAGCAAATTATTGGTTGGGTCGAAGCCAACCCAGCCGAAATCTGGAAGAAAGGCCTCGATCCAAGCGTGCGTGGCGGCGGCTTGCGAACGATCGCGCTCCTCGCCTCCGTGATACAGATACCCACTGACGTAGCGGCAGGGAATGCGAAGCCTGCTCCGGATGAGAGCGATGGCGATATGGGCGAAGTCCTGGCAAACTCCCGCGCGCGTGGTTAGAGCGCGGTCGATTGGGGAGTCCGCTCGGGTTGACTTGGGCTTGTATTCAAAATGCTCATAGATCTGATGATTAAGCCGGAGTAACACACTTAGAGGATCGTCGTGGCGCTGCAGATCGAATTGCTTCGCTAGTGCATCGAGTTCGCCGGTCACGTGGGCGAATTCGCTTGGCAAGAGCATCTCCCAGAAGTCGCCTTCGTGGACCTGTCGATCAAGATCGGCCCACGCGCCTGCCGTGAGAGCGTTCGGCAGTTCGCGATGCGCTTGCACCTCCACTAGCGATTCCGCGACGATAACGAGCTGACTGTGCTGGCCGGGAATGTCGAAGTGATGAACATGGTTAGCAAGGTGGTCGCGGTAGCTGAAGACGCGACAGCGCGGGGTGACGGAGAGCTTGAAGGACAGGCAGCGTTGACTTGCGTCGGAGCGCGGGTGCATGCGCGTTTCCATGATGCTCTCGGAAACAGGACTACTGTAGACGAATTTCGTGAGGTGCCGGATAGAGAAGTGCATAGTTTGGACGGAAGAGTGTTGCGTGCTTAGCCTGCGAGAGCGAGTTGCACGGGGTAGTCGACGTAGAGCTGGTAGATGTTCTGATGGATCTCGGCGCATTGCCGGCGGATGGAGCGTAGGAACTCGATCACATTTCCGCTGAGAAGTTCATCAACACTGATGAAACTGAGTTGAGCACTCAGGCGACCAGCGCTGCGATGCAGCTGCTCGCCCTTGCCTTTGCCGCTTTTGGGTCCGCTTTTGACGTAGATAGCTTCAAGCGCCCGATCGACGCTTTCAATCGAGAAACGAAGGGAATGCGGGAACTCGGCGTCGAGCAGGAGGAATTCCGTGATGCGTTCGGGGGAGAGGTCAGCGGTGTAGACCTTGCAGTAAGCCTCAAACGCTGTGCAGCTGCGGAGCAGCCCCATCCAGTCGAGGAACTGGTTGCTTTCTGCGCGTTCAGCGGGGACCCAGAGATCGTTGTGATAGGACTCGAGCAGGGCGGCAATCGTGGAGGCGCGCTCCAGGAAGCGGCCGACCTGAATAAATTGCCAGCCCTCGCCGTGGCTCATGGTGGAGTCCGTGATTCCCTGAAACTCGTGGATGGCATCCATCACATGCAACAGGAAGTTGGACGGGGAATCGCTTGAAATCTCCGGCGACTCGAGGTGCAGCAGACTCCGGTTTTCAGGCCGGGTTACCTCGAGATAGAGCGAGTTCAGGCGCTGCCATTGTTCCGTGGAGATCTGCTCGCGGACATGGCGCGCATTCTCGCGCGCAGAGGTAATGCATGAGAGCACGGAAGACTTCAGATCGAGGTCGAAAATCAGCGTGCTCGCCAGGGCATAGGGATTGTCCTGCAACCTGATGCGCTTCGGCGTGGAAAGTGAAGACAGGAGGCGCACCCAACGGTGATCGGAGCTGGAGGCGCTTTCATCAAGCATCAAGCTCAGATTCACGTCGAGCAGGCGCGTGATGTGTTCGGCTCGTTCGAGATAGCGGGACATCCAGTACAGTGAGTCGGCTACGCGTGAAAGCAAGGTACACCTCGGCATCGTGAAGGCGATTGAGTACGGGTGCTGAACTGTATTCCCAATTTACATGGCTGCGCTCAACGTGTGTGGGGGGAGGCTCGCATCAAGTCGAGAAAGAGTTTGTAGAAGCGTTCGGCGTCGAGATCCTGCTGCACGTGGACTGCACGAAGGTCGGCGCGGGATGGCCGGTGGGCCGCGTCCCAACTCAGCGTGTCACCGTAGTTGGGGCCGTGATCCAGATCGACATCGACGAAAAGAACCTGCTCTTTGGTGATGATCTTTGGGTCGAGCAAGGCGCAGGCAGCGAGCTCATCCCACATGTAGTAAAACTCGTCAGTGTAGCGGGCAAGGTACTGGGCCGTGGGCAGGTGGGACGATTCAATTTGCTGGAGCATGTCCCGAGTGAATTGCGTTTTGATGGAGATGTCGACGGGAGTGAGATCGATGCGCGGCCAGAGTGCCCGTAGCGTGACGTGTACGGCCTCGGGATCGAACCAGAAGTTGAACTCATGGCGCGGATGGTTGGCGTACTCGGGGTCGACCGTCTGCGGCGAAAGACTGCCGCCCATAATGACGATTCCCTGGGCAAGTTCGGCAATGCCCGGATCGATCGAAAGAGCAAGCGCGATGTTTGTCAGAGGGCCTGCAGCATAGACCGTCACCTGATGCGGATGCGTGCGGATTTGCCGCACGATGAAATGCGCGGCATCTTCCGTGAGGGGCTGCGTTGTGGGCATTCCCTCCTTCAACGGAGGAAGGACGTAGGCCGCGTGGTACGGTTCGTTGCTCGTCCTGTCGGCGAGATCGCCCCACGCGCCATACCAAGAGAAGCTGCCGTCCCGCGCGCGATCAGTGACCGCCTCTTCCCGTGTCCGCAGCAAGGGAAAGACAGCGCCGGGCACCACTGGAATGTCGGCATGCTGGGTGAGTTCCAGCATGCGCAGTGTGTGCGCAACCTCCTCCGGCTCCCACGCATTGCCACTGACCATGGTGATACCGAGTACGCGTGCGTCGCGCGCCTGCAGCAGGGCGAGCATAGCCATCTGGTTGGAACCTGCCGGTCCTGAACCGTCCTGATCGATAATGACGAGGCGCTGAGCCTTGACAACTGGTGTCAGAAGCGCAGCCGCAAAGAGAATTAAACTCCAGAGGCGGCGGTTCACATGTCTTACTTGTCGTCGAGTTTCGTTTCGCATCGAGTACGGCGCCTAACTTAGAACCCAGGTGTCTTTGGAGCCGCCGCCCTGTGAACTGTTCACGACAAGCGATCCTTTGCGCAGAGCGACCCGCGTAAGACCGCCAGGAACGATGGTGACTTTGTCGCCATAGAGCACGTAGGGGCGGAGGTCGACGTGGCGCGGTTCGAGATCGTCGCCGATAAGGCAGGGAGCGCGGCTGAACGAGATGGTTGGCTGTGCGATGTAGTTGCGAGGGTTTGCTTTGATCTTCTCGGCGAAATCCGCGCGCTCTTTGGATGAGGATTGCGGGCCGATGAGCATGCCATAGCCGCCCGACTCACCGACAGCTTTAACGACCAGCTTGTCGAGGTTGGCAAGAACGTAGTTGCGCTCCTTCTCGAGATAACAGAGGTAAGTCTTCACGTTGTTAAGAACAGGATCTTCGCCGAGGTAGTACTTGATGATGTCAGGCACGAAGGCGTAGATGGCTTTGTCATCGGCCACCCCTGTTCCGAAAGCATTGGCCAGCGTGACGTTACCTGCGCGATAGACGTTGAAGAGGCCAGCGGCGCCAAGGATCGAATCGGGGCGAAAGGACAACGGGTCGATGAAGTCGTCATCGACCCGCCGGTAAATGACGTCGACGCGGCGCAGACCGCTGGTGGTGCGCATGTAGCAGATGTTGTCGTGCACAACGAGGTCGCGGCCTTCAACGAGCTCGATGCCCATCTGACGCGCAAGGTAGGCGTGCTCAAAATAAGCGGAGTTGAAAACGCCAGGGGAGAGCAGAACGATATTGGGCTCCGAGCGCCCTTCAGGTGCAAGCGAACGAAGGGTGCTGAGCAGGACCTGCGTGTACTGCTCGATGGGGCGGACGTTGTATTCACGGAAGAGTTTGGGAAAGATACGTTTCATGACGCGGCGGTTCGTGAGCATGTAGCTCACGCCGCTGGGTACACGGAGATTATCTTCGAGTACAACGAAGTCACCGTTCCCGAGACGGATCAGGTCCGTCCCGCAGATGGCGACGTACACATTGCGGGGTACCTGCAAACCCTGCATCTGGCGCCGGAACTGTGGACAGGAGTAGACCAGCTCTCGCGGTACCACACCGTCTTTAAGGATTCGGCCTTCGTTGTAGATGTCTTTTAGAAAAAGGTTGAGAGCGGTGATGCGCTGGGTGAGTCCACGTTCCACACGTTCCCATTCGGCGGAAGTGATAATGCGGGGGAGCAGATCGTAGGGAAAGATGCGTTCTGTCCCTTCGTCCCGGCCGTATACCGTAAACGTGATGCCCTGATTCAAAAAGGCAAGGTCAGCGGCTTGCTTGCGGCGCTGAATGTCTTCAAGGGGAAGCGCGGAGAACAGGTTGAGCAGGGGGTCATAGTGCTCATGAAGTCTGCCCTCGCCAGCGAACATCTCGTCATAAGCCGCATCCAGTTCGTAGTTCCGCAGCGAGGCTCCTTGCTTCTGACTCTGAGAAGATAGCGGCTCCTGCTCGTTCATGTCTGGACAGTATAGGTCAGGACTACGCGGAAGCTGACACCTCAGCTACGTTGATAGCTGACCAAGAATGCTGTCTCAACTTCACGCCTGCGGCAGGTCCAACCTGCGACCATCTCCATATCTATGTTCTGCGCGGTCATGAGCCCCGATTCCCTCACCGGGTATCGCAGAACAGGACACACCGGGAGCTAGGCTGACCGGTTTGAACGGTGCACTCTTTCCGAAAGGAGGAGCCTGGAGTACTGCTGTCTTCTAGTCCACGCCTCGCTACAGCCGCGACGGTGTCGCGTTAGGTGGTGTCTCCATGGAGGGCAGAGTCCACCGCCGAAAGAATAATCTGTGAATCGAGAGGCTGAAGGCGAGAGAAGAACGGCTGAAGGTCACAGCGCGGCCCCGTATGGAGTATTCTAAGAAGGAGTCGAATTTTCAACATTTTTGCCGATGTGAACGCCATGTGCGTCCCGGCCCCAAGCAGACAGGATAATTCTAAGTGCCTACCGCATCAGCAATCGCCACGCAGCCCATCCGGAACATTGCAATCATTGCACACGTCGACCACGGCAAGACCACGCTGGTGGACGCGATGCTGCGCCAATCCGGCACTTTCCGCGCCAACGAAACGGTTGCGGAGAGAGTCATGGATTCCAACGATCTTGAAAAAGAGCGTGGCATCACGATCCTCGCCAAGAATACTGCCATTCACTACCACGACACCAAGATCAACATCGTGGACACACCGGGTCACGCCGACTTTGGCGGAGAGGTGGAACGCGCGCTCAAGATGGTTGATGGCGTTGTGCTGCTGGTGGACGCAAGCGAAGGTCCGCTGCCGCAGACACGCTACGTGCTTTCGAAGGCGCTGGAGGCGAAGCTCACGCCCATCCTTGTGATCAACAAGATTGACCGTCCGGATGCTCGTCCGCAGGAGGTGCTGAACGAGGTTTACGACCTGTTCATCGATCTCGACGCCGACGAGAGCATGCTGGAATTCCCGGTCATTTATACCAATGGCAAAGCCGGTACGGCGACGATGGATCTCGCGCAGCCGGGCACGGATCTGCAGCCGTTGTTTGAGTTGATCAAGAACACCATTGCGGTAGCCCAGGGCGATCCCGAGGGCGT
>CAZZWG010000080.1:5809-13359 GCA_964657685.1 Verrucomicrobia bacterium Tous-C9LFEB
GTGCCTGGCATCACGATCGGAGAGTCTTTCACGGACATTGAGAATCCGTCTCCGCTGCCGCTGATCGACATCGACGAACCGACAATTGCGATGCAGTTCTCGGTGAACAATTCGCCATTCGCCGGACGAGAAGGTTCCTTCGTCACCAGCCGCAACATTCGCGAGCGGTTAGACAGGGAACTGCTGACCAACGTCTCGATCCGCGTGGAAGATACCGGCTCGCCGGAAACGTTCAAGGTCCTGGGCCGTGGTGAACTGCAACTTTCCGTGCTGATTGAGATGATGCGGCGCGAGAGCTTTGAGTTGACGGTTTCGCGTCCGGAGATCGTGACAAAGCGGGTTGATGGCGCATTGATGGAACCGTCCGAGCAGTTGACGATCGATATTCCCGAAGCCTTCGTGGGTACCGTGATCGAGCGGCTTGGGCCGCGCAAGGGCGAGATGGTGAAGATGTCCAACCATGGCTCAGGGCGCGTTCGCATGGAGTTCAAGATTCCGTCACGCGGACTGATCGGGCTGCGGAACGAGATGCTGACTGAAACACGCGGAACCATCGTGATGAATTCCATTGCGGCGGATTACATTCCGTACCAGGGTGAAATTCCGCAACGGCCCACAGGCGCCCTGATCTCAGATCGTGCAGGCACAACCACAACGTACGCGCTCAACGGTTTGCAGGATCGTGGCGTTCTCTTTGTGCCGGAAGGCATAGAGGTATACGAGGGCATGATCGTTGGCGAACACTCCCGCGACAATGACCTCGATGTGAACGCTGTACGCGAGAAGAAGCTGACCAACATGCGAGCCAGCTCGGCGGATGAAGCGCTGCGGCTGGTACCTTACCGGCAACAGACACTTGAGCAGGCGATCGAGTTCATCGCCGATGATGAGCTGGTGGAGGTGACGCCGAAGTCGCTGCGTCTGCGGAAGAAGGTGCTGCAGGCGAACCGGCGGCCTCGTAAGGGACAGGTCGAGTAGGGTACCCTTCTACCCTGGGTACTTTCTTCTCAAAGTACTGACCTGATTGGAGTTAGGGTTGTACTTCGATGGTTCGGGCCGGCATGCGGGTACGCGCAGAAGACTCGATTCCTGGTTGTTGCTCTACTTATAGAGTACCGAAGTCTGTCATAACTATGTGCAACGTTTCCCAAAGATAAAAGGGCGCGACCGAGGTCGCGCCCTTTTTGTATGGAATGCGGGTTCTAGCGGGGGCCGCGGCCAAAAACGCGGGAGACTTCCGCGATGAAGCCCTGAGCACCTGCGGGCGTGGAGACACCCCCGGCGAAGATGGATTGGAACGGAACATCGTGGCCGTAGAATTCGCGGGTGTCCTTGGCGTTCTGGTTCACTTCATCACCATTCAGGTCTACGCCGGCGAAGAGGCCCTTGCTGCGGGAGTACGTAAGGAAACCGGCGTTGGCAAGACCGCCTTCGCTCGCCTGGGAGTCACGTCCAACAGGACCGGCAGCCACGGCGATGTCGCCGCCCAGCTTGATCTTGTCTTTCAGCAGCTTGTTGCCGCTCTCTTTGCTTACACCAACGAGGACGAGGTCCGTACCCTGGCCACCGGCTTGTAGACCAAAGCTCACGCCGCTCATCTGAATAAAGGCGGGCGCGCTCCAGCCCTTGTGAGCGACGTAGCAGGTGGCGAGGCCCTGACCATATTCAACACCGCCAATGAAGGCACCCTTCTTGAAGCTGGGAACGACGATGACGCAGTGTGCCTTTTTCGCGATGTTGTCCGGGATTCCTTTGTCCGGAACATTGGCCAGTTCATGAAGGATGCCGGTGGAAGCCTTTACGCGCTCTTCAAGCTTGGGGGATTGGGCGCTGGTGGACAGGGCCAGGACAGGCGCTAAGGCAAAGGCAGTGCAGATTTTGGAAAAAATTCTCACGAGTATCTCCTTGGGATCGAGGGTTTGGATGCAGTTCCTGTGATTTATGGATGGCAAGGGGTGCAAGAAACGTTTCCCGAGCGCTCTTCCTCTCGCTGATTGCGCCGCCTACCGAAGCGCTCCATCGACCTCGTTGAAATAGCTCGGGGGCTTGAGAAGTTCTCTGGGCTTTGAACCGTCAGCCGGGCCAACAAGACCGTCACGTTCCATGAGATCGATCAGGTGGGCGGCGCGGCCGTACCCCACGCGCAAGCGGCGTTGAAGCAGACTTGTGGAGGCTTTGCCGAACTCAAAGACCAGGCGGACGGCATCGTCAAACATGGGGTCAGCTTCCTCGCCCTCGCCGGCATTGCCAGAACCGGTCTCGCCCTTCTCGTCTTTGGGCCCATCCAGGAAGCCCTCTACGTATTGTGCTTCGCCTTGCGCCTTCCAGAAAGCAGTGACGGCTGCGATCTCCTTCTCTGTGACGAAGGGCGCGTGAATGCGCTGGAGACGACTTGTCCCTGGCGGAAGAAACAGCATGTCGCCCCGGCCAAGCAGGCTCTCCGCGCCGTTGGTATCGATGATGGTACGGGAATCGATCTTGGTAGCCAGGCGGAAGCTCATGCGAGTAGGAACATTCGCTTTGAGCAGACCTGTGATCACGTCAACCGAAGGACGCTGCGTGGCGAGTACCAGATGGATGCCGACAGCACGGGCCATCTGGGCGAGCCGCGTGATGGCTTCCTCGACGTTAGAGCGGTCAAGCATCATCAGGTCGGCGAGCTCGTCAATGACGATGATGATGTAGGGCAAGGGCTCCTGCTGAACGTCGTCGAACAGATAATCGGAGCCGCGATCAAAGAGCTTGTTGAATTGATCGATGTTGCGTACGTGGTTGGCGGCCAGCAGTTTGAGGCGGCGCTCCATCTCCTTGACTGCGTTCTTCAGAGCATTCGCCGCGAGTTTGGCTTCGGTGATGATGGGCGTGAAAAGGTGCGGGATGCCCTCGTACATGCCAAGCTCTACGCGTTTGGGGTCGACCAGAATCATGCGAACCTGCTCCGGCGTGGAACGAAAGAGCACGCTCATGATCATGGCGTTGATGGCGACCGATTTGCCCGAGCCCGTTGAGCCTGCGATGAGAACGTGGGGCATGCCGGCGAGATCAGCACAGACGATACGACCGTCAATATCTTTGCCGAGAGCAATGGGAAGGCGAGACTTCGTGCTGGCAAAGTGCTCACTTTCCACAACATCGCGCAGCCAGATGGTCTCGCGTTCTGCGTTAGGAACCTGGATGCCGACGGTCGACTTGCCGGCCATTCGCTCGATCAGAACGGACTCAGCGGCCATCGCCAGGCAGAGGTCGTCGGCGAGTCCGGTAACCCGGGAGTATTTCACCCCAGCATCGGGGCGGAACTCGTAGGTGGTGACGACAGGTCCGGGATTGATCTGTTCGACACGGCCCGCGACTCCAAATTCGGCACACTTCTCTACAAGCACTTGCGCCTCCGCACGGAGGGCATCTTCGCGCACGGTAGTGTGGCCTTCGCTGGCGTGAAGCAGACTGGAAGGGGGAAGTTCATAGCCGCGAATGGACTTGACCGGCTGGAAACCTTTGAGTTGGTGGGTGTCAGCTCGCTCGCCAAAGGCGATGTTTTGAGCGCGGATGTCGGCGGTTGCCGAGGGCATGGGGGCGCCGAGGTTAGGCCGTGGTGTCGTGGGGCGCTCACGCAGGGCCGCGGTTAAAGGAACGACTGGTGGTGATGCCTCAGGCAGACGCACCGGCGCGGAGAACGATGGCGTAGAACTTGACTCGGCTGGTTGCCAAGATTGCTCATCCCGCCGAACAAGGCGAGGTCCGGACTTCGTCTGAGATGATGCCTTTGCTTCAGGCTGCGTCTTCAGGAGGGGGCTGAACGCTTGCCGCTCCGGGCTGTTGAGCCAATCCTCTTCCTCGCGAGGCGTCTGGACGAAACGCGAGGTGGAGGCAACTGCGTCACCGGGCTCAAGGGAGATCGTGGAGTCGACCGGACCGGAAACGAGCGGGGCGGAAGCTGCGGCGAGTTGGGCCGCGAACGGGGCAGCGGCCGCATTCGCGGCGGCCAGTACGTCCAAGTGTGGAGCATCGACATCAGTACGCGGCATGCCATCCCAGAAGGAGACCTGCTCGGCTTCACTGTGGGGCTCGGCGGTGTACTCGGGCTCAGAGGTGCGACTGCGGCCGAACCGACGCAAGAATCCGGACAGCAGGGAATTTGCCTCTGCTACCCCCTTTGCCTCGCGTAGCTTGGAACCTTCCGACGGGCTATCCGTAAGCCGTTCATTTTGATCGACAAAGCTGCGGCGCTGGCGGCGGAAGGCCAGCCACTCTCGTGCGCTGCGGACGAAGGCGAAGTGGCCACCAAAGTATTCAGGAGCAGTGCCGAGGGTGAAACTCGTGGCGAGATAAAGGGAGAGCACCACCATCAGGCCGATAAGGATTGCTGCACCCGGTGCGTTGAGCCCCCGAATGAGGGTGTCCGCGAGAAGGCGGCCTTCCACTCCGGAGAGCGGTAGCGCGTCACGCCAAAGTGTATGGCCCGCGAGGAGAGCAATGCCTGCAGGCGCAAACGAAAGCCAGAGCAGCAAGCCGAGACTCCTCACCACCGGTGAGCCGACCCGTCGAGAGCGCATCCAGTAGATGCCGATGACGCCGACCCCCACCGGTACGAGCAAGCTTGCAACGCCGAGGAACTGGAGCGTGAGATCTGCTAGATAGGCGCCCGTGAGCCCAGTCCAGTTGTGAGTTGGCCTTGAAAGACTCGTTGTGCCCCCTCCTACCGTGTTGAAAGAGGGGTCAGCCGCGTTGTACGTGAGAAGGCCGAGCAGAGCGAAGACCGCGCAGCCAAGGACGAGGAGGCCGCACATCTCATTCAGGCGGCGGTTGCGTGTGGGCGCGTAGGTGAGTCGCTGGGATTTCAAACCGGTTGGCACGCGGAGTCTGGCGCGTCTGGTTTAAACCAGCGGCAGCGCAACATACTTCCAACACACCAGAGCGCTCTTAGTATCCCACAAGCGGGAGGAACTCCCATGGCCAAATCGGGGGAGCGTCACTCCATGGACGCGTCATGATTGGGGAACACTATCGAGTGCTGCAGGGGACTTCCGCTGCGATCTTGCTCTTTCAAACACAATCCGCATACACGCCCTAACCGGGGAACAAAATGGGGAAGGGCTGCGCAAGGAACCTTGGGACGGCGGAAAACGTGGAGCAAGGTAGCCGCATCCTTCTTCCTGAAACGCTGCCGAGAAAGTTTGGCAGCAGAGTTGCGATGACGGGGGCGGGGGATTTTCGCGATTTCTCTCCCTTGCGGCAGGCCAAGGAGAATCGCAGACAGCTTGTCGACCCCGCGCATCGCATGTGACTCGAGGAGAGAATAAACTATGGCTAACGAACTGGATGGATCAGAGCGCAACAAGGAAGCTGAGCGCGTTCTTCTGGACGTCATTAAAGTGCTTCATGATGGACAAAAGGGTTTCGCGGACATCGGCGAGCATTTAAAAGATGACACACTGAAGCGATACTTCCTGGCTGAGAGTTTGAAACGCGCAAACTTTCGTGCGGAGCTCGAAAATGAGCTGCACCGGGCCGGCATAGCGGACGTGAAAGAGGGGGGAACCGTCACCGGGACGGTTCATCGGGTCTGGGGTGACCTGAAGGCTCATCTGGGGGCCGGAAGCGATCACCAGCTTCTGGCAACGGCAGAGCAGGGTGAGGATGTGGCGAAAGATGCGTACAAAAAGGCGTTGGAACATAACTTGCCTTTGCCGGTTCGCGAGTTACTGACGTCCCAGCAGGCACATGTCACCAACTCTCACGACTATGTGCGAAATCATCGGGACGCGCTGGCCGGAAAGTAGCTCGTGCACAATGATTCCAGGGAAAGGGTGGCTTTGGCCACCCTTTCTGCGTCCCCAAGGACAAATACACCCAGGTACGGAAGACTTGTCATGGGCCTGGTCTACGTTCTTGCGGGTTTGGGCCACTTTGTGGCGACCGAAGCTTACATGAGAGTGGTGCCGGACTACCTGCCTGCCCATCGATGTCTTGTGCTTCTTTCTGGAGCTGCTGAAGCCATAGCGGGTTTAGCGCTGCTTACGCGTTTGACTCAGCGCTTTGCGGCCTGGGGGATCATCCTCCTGCTGGTCGCGGTTATGCCTGCAAATGTGTGGATGGTGCAGCAGCCTGAACGATGGCCTGGGATTCCGGTCTGGCTACTTTGGCTGCGCCTGCCGCTGCAAGGTGCATTGATCTGGTGGGCTCACCTATATACCCGGCGCGCTGAGTCCACCGACTTGGGCAGGTAACGCTGTTCAGCGTACATACTTTGGTAACGGGGAAGAGCCCTGAATGTGGGATTCAGGGTCTCGGCCTTTAGAGTCGCAATCTGCACCACTGCCGTGTCGGCGCCACTTCCTTTGAAGCTGCCTCAGCGGCACGCGTACCGCGCGTTGATGCTGCCGTTTTATGGGACAGCTACAATCAATAGGGTATGCCTCTTTTGAAGATTTTGATTCTGGCCGTGATCCAGGGCCTTGCCGAACTTTTGCCCGTTTCGAGCTCTGCTCATGTGGTGGTGGCTGAAAAGCTTATGGGTCTGGATCCGTCGAGCCCGGCCATGACGCTTATTCTCGTCATGCTTCACACAGGGACAATGCTCGCGGTCATCGTCTTCTTCTGGAAGCAATGGCGACAAGCCTACTTCGGGAGCAATGACGCTTTTAAACGCTTCTGCATTCGTGCTCTCTGGGCCACTGCTCTGACGGCACTCATTGGCTACCCGATCATCAAAGTGATCGAGAAAACGGCATTTCGAGGTCTTCCCAAGGCCGAGATCGAGCTTCTTTTCTCACGCCTTGATCTTGTTGGCGCCGCCCTTTTCGCCGCTGGGATTCTCATCCTCTACGCAGGCCTGCGGGAACGTGGACGAGAAGAGTTGTCAGCACGCAGCGCCTACGAGCGCACTGCTTCCCGCTCCGGCGACAACGTTACGTTCGCGCAGGCAGGCTGGATGGGCGCCGTTCAAGGACTCGCGCTGCCGTTCCGTGGATTCTCCCGCTCCGGGTCAACCATTTCCACGGGTTTACTCAGTGGGGCTAACCGCGAACGCGCGGAACGGTTCAGCTTTGCCCTTGCAGTCATTTTGACGCCGGCCGTGATTGGCCGAGAGGCTCTTCGTCTTGTAAAGGCTTCCCATGAGGCCTCTGCGACGGGCGTCCCGATTGATCTTCACAGTAGCGTCGCTGTATCCCTGATTGGCATGGTGCTGAGTTTCTTCGCCGGCTTACTTGCGCTTCGCTGGCTCAGTGCATGGCTCGAAAGCGGCCGCTGGTGGCTTTTCGGGATTTACTGCATCTTGGCAAGCGGCGTTGTGTTCTTCTTGCACCACATTGGTTACTAGAGTGGGAAGGTCGGATGTCTGGCTTACGGGGACCTTGCCCTGCATTTAATCGTGGGGTATCACCGCCGTGAGGTCTAACAGGCAAGCAAGGTAGCGCGTGAGGGTACACCAGCGCGAGACGCGTAACTGATCGCTGAGGAGCCTGATTGCTTCGCCGGTAGGCACGGATCTGGATTACGGCCGGCGTGACGGATGATCGGGCAGACGGAGTTGTGTAAGCTTGTGAATC
>CAZZWG010000081.1:0-13143 GCA_964657685.1 Verrucomicrobia bacterium Tous-C9LFEB
GGCTTCCCCGGCATGGCCCACGCCGAAGAGCACATGGCCTTCCGCGGCTGCACCGGCATGAGCGCTGACCAGACCGCCGCCATCTACGCCCAGCTCGGCGGCAACAACAACGCCGACACCCAACAGAACATCACCCAGTTCTACGCAACCGTCCCCGCAGCTGACCTCAACGTAGCCCTCCAGGCCCAGGCCTCCTGCCTCCGCGGCGCCGATAACACTCAGGCCGAGTGGGACCAGGAACGCGGCGCCATCGAGCAGGAAGTCTCCCGCGACCTCTCCAATCCAACCTACAAATTTATTGCCCGCCTTAACAACGACATGTTCGCCGGCACACCCTACGCCCACGACCCGCTCGGCACGAAAGAAAGTTTTGACAAAACCACCGCGCAGCAACTCGGCGACTTCTACAAGCAGTGGTACACACCCGCAAACGCCATCCTCGTCATCGCCGGTGACGTCGAGCCCACCGCAACCCTCGCCGAAGTCAAACAGCTCTTCGAGCCCATCCCAAGCCACCCGCTTCCCGCACACCCCGCCGTAGATCTCCAACCCGTCAAGCCCGAAACCTTCACCCTCGATAGCAACTTGCCCTACGTCCTCGGCTTCATCAGCTACCGCATGCCCGGCACAGACTCCCCTGACTTCGCCGCAGCCACCATCCTCTCCGACGTCCTCGCCAGCCAGCGCGGCGACCTCTACGCGATGGTCCCCGCAGGTCACGCCCTCGCCTCCGAATTCCAGACCTCGGAAACCTACCCCAAGGCCAGCGTAGGCTTCGGCCTCGTCGCCGTCCCCGCAGGCGCAGACGTCACACCGCCGCTCAATGAAATGCGCAGCATCCTCAACAAGTACGCCCAGAACGGCGTCCCCGCAGATCTCGTCGACGCCGCCAAACGTTCCGAGATCGCCCAGGCCGAGTTCAGCCGTAACTCCATCCCAGGCCTCGCGAACATCTGGTCCAACGCCCTCGCCGCCGAAGGCCGCAACTCCCCCGAAGAGGACCTCGAAGCCATCCGCAAGGTCACAGTCGCCGACGTGGACCGCGTCGCCAAGCAGTACCTCCTCAACACCCCCACCATCACCGCCACCCTTAAGCCTGCCCCCAGCGGCGCACCCGCCTCTCAGGCCGGCTTCGGCGGCGCCGAGAAACCCACCTCCGCTCCCACCAAACCCGTGACGCTTCCCTCCTGGGCCGCCGCGCAACTCGAGCAGGTCAAAGTCCCTACACCCCTCGAAACCCCCTCCGACACCATCCTCCCCAACGGCATCCGCCTCATCGTCCGCACCGACCACACCAGCCCCACAGTCACCCTCGTCGGCAACGTCAAGCACAACTCTGACCTGCAAACGCCTCCCGGCCTCGAAGGCGTCTCCGACATCCTCGACCAGCTCTACAGCTACGGCACCACCTCGCTAGACCGCATCGCCTTCCAGAAGGCACTTGACGACATCGCCGCCAACGAATCCGCAGGCACGCACTTCTCTCTCACCGTCCTCAAAGACCACTTCGACCGCGGCGTTCAACTCCTCGCTGACAATGAACTCCACCCCGCTCTCCCCGCAGACGCCTTCAAGGTCACCCAGCAACAAACCGCCGAACTCCAGGCCGGCAACCTCCAAAGTCCCGGCTACAAGTTCGACCGCGCCCTCGAAGTCGCCCTCGTTCCGCCCAACGACCCAACCCTTCGCCAGGTCACGCCGCAAACCGTCGCCAAGGTCACACTCGACGACGTCAAGCACTTTCACGACACCACTCTCCGCCCCGACCTCACCACCATCGTCGTCATCGGGGACATCACCCCCGATGCAGCCCGCTCTGTCGTCTCCAAGTACTTCGGCGACTGGAAAGCGACCGGCCCCAAGCCCGAAACCACTCTCGCTCCCGTCCCCATGAACAAACCCGCAGCCCAGAGCGTCCCTGATCCCCAACAGGTCCAGGACACCGTTATCCTCGCCGAGCACATCGAGCTCAACCGCTTCAGCCCCGATTACTACGCCCTCCAGCTCGGCACCCACGTTCTCGGCGGAGGCTTCTATGCCACTCGTCTCTATCACGACATTCGCCAGATTGCCGGCCTTGTCTACACCGTCGACGTCGCCCTCAGCGCCGACAAAACCCGCGCCACCTACTCCGTCGACTACGGTTGCGACCCAGCCAACGTCTCCAAAGCCCGCGCCCTCGTCGAGCGCGACCTCAACCAGATGCGCACAGAAGACGTCTCCCCCGCGGAACTCCACCAGGCCAAAGCCCTCCTTCTTCGCTCCATCACCCTCCAGGAATCCAGCGAAGACTCCGTGGCCGGCGGCATCCTCGCCCGCGCCGCGCTCGGCCTCCCCCTCGACGAACCCACCCGCGCCGCCCAACACTACATCGCCCTCACCGCGCCCGAAGTCAAAGCCGCCTTCGAACGCAATATCAACACCGGCAACCTCGTCCAGGTAGTCAGAGGCCCCGCTCCGAAATAATCCAGAAAGCTTCAGTACCTTGCAATCAGGAACACTAACCGGGAAGGCACTGCTTTGCATTTGTCTCGTCAGGGCCCGGCTTCAGCAGACCTGATCCCCGGCCCACAGACCCCGCTTCAGCCGCTGGGTAAGGCTTTCTCGCCCAAAGCTCACCTCCGCAGCCAACGGCAGGTGATACAAAAGCCTATGGCTCCCAAACCTGCCTTCTACCTGGCTGCTCTGCTGCCGGCCAGCCTCCTTGTCTCCCTCCACGCGCAGGAGCCCGACAAGAAGCCCGCGCCGGTGCAAACCCTGGCCCAGCGGACCACCGGCATGAAACACCAGGACGGTTTTCTCCCCCTCGACTGGGACGCCAAATCCGGCAGGCTCTACCTCGAAATCCCCAAGCCCAACACAGAACTCCTCTACACCGACTCCCTCCCCTACGGCACAGGCTCAAACGACCTCGGCCTCGACCGCGGCCAGACCGCCCCCGCCCGCCTCGTGCGCTTCGAGCGCCAGGGCCCCAAGGTCCTCCTCATCCAATCCAACGAGCACTTCCGCAGCACCGCCACAAACGCCGCCGAACTGCTCACCACCCGCCAAAGCTTCCCCGAAAGCGTCCTCTTCGGCTTCAAAATCGAAGCCGAGTCTTTCGACGGCAGCCTCCTCATCGACGCTACCGACTTCTTCCTCCGCGACGTCCACGGCGTTACCGAAGCCCTCGCCCGCACCCAGCAGGGCGCCTACAAGGTCGATCCCACCCGCTCCGCCATCGCCATGGACGTCACCAAAGCCTTTCCCAAAAACACCGAAGTCGAAGCCATCCTCACCTTCACCACCGATGCCGCCCCTCGAGGCCAGTTCGTCCGCGACGTCACCCCCGACCCACACGCCCTCACCCTTCACGAGCGCCAGAGCTTCATCGCCCTCCCCGACCCAGGCTTCACCCCACGCCGCTACGATCCCCGCTCCGGCTATTTCGACATGATGTACCGCGACTACGCCGCCCCTCTCGGCGCCGACCTCGATCAACGTCTCATCGAGCGCCATCGACTCGTAAAAAAAGATCCCACCTGCAAATCCAGTTGCGAGCCCGTCGAGCCCATCGTCTACTACGTCGATCGCGGCGCCCCCGAACCCATCCGCTCCGCCCTCGTCGAAGGCGCAAGCTGGTGGAACCAGGCGTTCACCGCCGCCGGCTGGCGCGACGCCTTCCAGGTCAAAGTTCTCCCCGAAGGCGCCGACCCCATGGACGTCCGCTACAACATCATCCAGTGGGTCCATCGCTACACCCGCGGCTGGAGCTACGGCGCCGCCGTCACCGACCCCCGCACCGGCGAAATCCTGAAAGGCAACGTCACCCTCGGCAGCCTGCGAGGCCGCCAGGACTACCTCATCGCCGAAGCCCTCCTCGCCCCCTACACCGGCCCCCACGCCAAAGGCTTCACCCCCGGCGCCAAGGACGACCCCATGCTGCAAATGGTCCTCGCCCGCATCCGCCAACTCAGCGCGCACGAGACCGGCCACACTCTCGGCCTCGCCCACAACTTCGCCGCCTCCAGCTACAGCCAAAGTGCCAGCGTCATGGACTACCCGCACCCCCTCATCGAACTTAAGAACGGCGTCCCGGACGTAAGCCACGCCTACGCCGTCAACATCGGCGACTGGGACAAGGTCTCCATCGATTACGGCTACCGGCAGTTCGCACCCAACGTCTCAGGAGAAAACGAGACCGCCGCCCTCGACCGCATCCTCGAAGCCTCGCAAAAGCGCGGGATCCCCTACATCACCGACCAGGATGCGCGTCCCCTCGGCTCAGCCCACCCGCACGCCCACCTCTGGGACAACGGCCCCGATGCCGCCGACGAACTCAACCGCGTCCTCGCCATCCGCCAGGCCGCCCTCGCCCGCTTCGGCCCTGACGCCATCAAGGAACACACCCCCATGGCTGAGTTGGAGGAGACCCTCGTCCTCACCTACCTCTTCCACCGCTACCAAACCGAAGCCGCCGCCAAGGAAATCGGCGGCCTGCAGTACGAATACAACCTCCGCGGCGACGGCCAACCCAACCCCACCCTCGTCGACGCCGCCAACCAGCAGAAGGCCCTTACCGCCGTCCTGAAAACCCTCACCCCCGAAGCGTTAACCCTCCCCGAAAACCTCCTCGCCATCCTTCCCCCGAAGCCGCCCGCGTTCCCCCGCAACCAGGAGTCCTTCCCTTCCCACACCGGCCTCACCTTTGACCCACTCGCCGCCGCCGAGTCGGGCGCCGACCTCACGCTCACCCTTCTCTGCGACCCCGAGCGCGCCAGTCGCCTCGTCGAGTATGCCGCCCGCACACCTTCTATCCCCAGCCTGAACACCGTGCTGGAAGGCATCTCTACCACCACCGCCCAGCGACCCTCCGGTCTCGCCGCTGAGACCGCACGCGCCGTCGAGTTCCGCGGCATCGAAGCCATGCTTTCCCTTGCGCTCAACCCCACTGCCTCCACCCAGGCCCGCGCCCTGACGCAGGCCCACCTGAACGCTCTGGTCGCTAGGTGGACCGCCGAACAAACCCCTGCCGACCCCTCCGAAGCCGCCCATCGTCACGCCATGGTCCAGCGCATCCAGGCTGCCGAACACGACCCCGAAAAGTTCACCCCGGCCAAGACGACTCCGGCCCCACCAGGCATGCCCATCGGCGACGACGACGAGTTCTAGGCGCCAGGAGAAGGCTATCGGCGACATGTCGTCAATAGCCGAAACGCACCTGCTCATCGTTTCCATACACTGGGCCCCGTGGCGATCTCGAAACAATACGCTCCCGTAAGCGGCGACAAGCCGCTCGACACCCGCTCGATAGAACAACTCCTTCAACGAGTGCAGGCGGAGCACGATGCGAGAGTCGTGGACGAGATCGTGACAGCCTGCCGCAAGCAAGGCAACAGGCGGAAGCGGCGGACACAATGGATCGGCAAAGCATGGATCCTCCTCCTGATGCAGGCACTCGGTTCGCTTTTCTTAAAGCGCTAGCACGTGCATCATCCAATCCATTCAGCCCGGAACGTAGCTGGCCTGCGCCGCGTCGGCCCCGTAAAATGGAGGGGTAAGACCCGGCCCTGGATTGAGCCCACTTTGACCAGCAAGACTTCTTCTCCCGGTGCATCGCAGAACGCAGCGCCCCCCGGCCGCAGACGCGGTAAGATCATTCGCCGAAGCCTCGTCGAGGCCAGTGCGGCCCAGGAAGCCGCGCTGCTCGCACGCGAGCTCCGAACCTCGCAAACACAGCAGGAACTCGCCGTCCTCGTCGTAGTCGAGTTCACCGGAGAGCTCCGCAAACGGAAGCAGCTCACCGCCGCCGCACAACTCGCCCGTAACGCGGCAACTCTCCTCGCAGGCAGTGAGGATCCGCTCGAGGACTCCCCTGCCCCGCTCGATTTCGACGCAGGCCGTGCCGAGTTCGAAGAGCTCGCTCGGTCCGCCGGCGCCACCATCGCCGCCACTCTCGTCCAGCGCCGTCAGAGAGCCGATCCTTCCAGCCTCGTCGGCGAAGGCAAACTTGAAGAGATTGTCGCCGTGGTAGCCAGCACAAACGCGTCTCTGGTGCTCTTCGACCACGACCTCACGCCGTCCCAGCTTCGCAACATCGAAGCTCGCCTTCCCTGCCACGTCATCGACCGTTCGCAGCTCATCCTCGACATCTTCGCCCGCCACGCCAGGACCAGCGAAGGCCAACTCCAGGTAGAGCTCGCACAGCTTGAGTACCAGCTGCCCCGCCTCGCCGGACGCGGTCGCGCCATGTCGCAGCTCGGCGGCGGCATCGGAACCCGAGGTCCAGGCGAAACGCAACTCGAAACAGACCGCCGCAAAATTAACCTCCGCCTGGATCACATCAAAACGCAACTCGACGCCGTCCGCCGCATCCGCCACCAGCAGCGGCAGCGCCGCGAGGCCGTCCCCGTTCCCGTCGTCGCGCTCGTCGGCTACACCAACGCCGGAAAGAGCACCCTCTTCAATGCACTCACCCATGCCGGCGTGCTCGAGTCCGCCCGCATGTTCGCCACCCTCGACCCGAAACTTCGCCAGCTGCAACTTCCCTCCCGGCGCAAGGTCCTGCTCTCCGATACCGTAGGCTTCATCCGCAATCTTCCGCCCACGCTCGTGACGAGCTTCCGCGCAACGCTGGAAGAGGTGGAGCGAGCAGAGATCCTGCTTCACGTTCAGGACGCCTCCAGCCCCAATCGCGCGGAACAAAAGCTGCAGGTAGAACAAGTCTTGACCGAGCTTGAAGTCTCGAACAAACCAGTCATCCAGGTCCTCAATAAGCTGGACCTTGTTCCACCTCAGGACCTTGCGCAAGTCTCCGGTGAGGGCGCATCCATCGCTGTTTCCGCGCTTGAGCGCACAGGCATTCACGCTCTCCTGCACGCCATCGACACCGCACTCACAGCCGATCCGCTCGTCGAACACAGCTTCAGGCTCCCGCAAGCCGAGGGCGCCATCCTCGCTTCCCTAGAAGCCGGCGCAACCATCCTGGAGAAACGCTTCGAAGGCAACCTCGTCTTCCTCCAGGCCCGCGGACCGGCATCTCTACTCAACCGCTATCGCCGCTTCCGTAGAAAACGCGATGAGGACTTTAGGACACGAAGCGCGACCCGCGGACACACGGCGGCTTGATGAAGTGGGTGGACGGCGTTGCTGGGCACATCAACGGGGACTGTTGACGTCAATCGTCACGACAAAGGAATGCGCCTGCACTTATCAGTCTCGTCTCCCGGCTCGTCTGTGGTGCTCACCCCGGCGCTGATCTCGATCATCGTTTCAACCGCTTCGCCCATCGTGACATCCACCGCAATCGGCTCGGCTGCGCCGGATATAGCATTTACCTACACTTTTGAGATATCCGGTGCGGCGAGTGTCTTCGGATCTTTCGCAGTAAATGGGGCAATTCTGAAAAACGGCGAATCGGTTATGCCATGAGTGCATTGGCATGCAGGGGACTCCCGGTGCGTCGGCAAAGAAGTAATCAGAGCTGCCGGCCAGGCAGACAAAGGTAACCACTGCCTGGCAGAAACGCCATTAGTCAGCCAAGCAGCACAACGGCGATCAGCGCGCATCCCACCCCCAGCCACTGCAAAGAACTCACCGACTCGTGCAGAATCTTTGGTACCAGGAGGATGACCACCACCGGATAGAGCGCGGTTAATGGCGCGACAACAGATGCTTTCCCGCCACTCTTGAGTGCGGCAAACAACGCCCACGCCCCGAGCGCGTTGAGTAAGCCGCTGAGCATGCCGTAGGCCAGGTTTGGCCTGGAGTAATGAAACAAAACTGCGCCTGGATAGAAGAAGGGTGCGATAAGAAGAAAGCCAATCACCAGCCAGATCAGCGAAGATTCCGCGGAAATATTGTTCGTCGACAGCTTCTGAAGTAAGCCAACAACACCCCATGCCAGGACTGTCAGCAACGAGTAGAAGAGCCAGGCCGGAACATGCATACAGAGACCTCCGGGTGCCGCATACTAAAGCGAGAAGATTACGATTGCGATTGCGGCGAAGAATAGCCCAACCACCTGTTTGGGCCGGAACGGCTCGTGCAATATCGAGATCGCCAGAACGACGGTGATCATTGGATAGAGAGCCGTGGTTGCGGTGATGATGGTTGTATTGCCTCCCGTGTGATAAGCGGCAAACAGGGTCAAGCCTCCCAGCCCGGAGAGCACGCCATTCAGCGTCGCATAGGCGATGCCCTTGGCATTCTTCTCCAGTCTCCCGCGACGTGCCATGAGCAGCGCAAGGCCCACTGGGATGGTGCCGAGGGTGAACAGGAATTGCATGCCGTTCGGCGGTATCTCCCGCGACCCGAGCTTCGACAGCAACGCCCAAATGCCCCAGCAAGCAACGCAGATCAGGGAATACCAGAACCAGCGGGCACTCCAAATCGAGAGCTTCCCTGTCCCATCCTGGATCTCGGTCATTGTGAACCTCCTCCGCGGCGGAAGCTCGCCTCATCGGTCGCGACCTGGGGGGCAAAGCGAAAGCTACCGGGCTGCACGCCCCGCATCACCGCCATCTGGTAAGCCGCTGCCTGCAACGGCACAATCTCGAACACGGGAGCCAGTGTCGCGGGAGCCGCGGGCACATCACACCAGGGTGCAAAGCGCACATCACTGCTCGCAGGTCCTACGAGGCGGATCTGCCCACCAAACGCCACCACGTCGTGGGCGAGCGCAAGATTCAGATCGCGCGTACCATCTCTTGGCGCGAAGACGAAGCCCCTGAAGTTTGGATCGACAACCTCAACCGGGCCGTGCCGGAAGGAGGCTACTGGCATGGCCACGGCGGGGCTCTTCGCGATCTCGTGGAAGAGCAGCGCACCCTCTTGCGCGGACGCGAAGGAAGGCCCTCGCGCCAGCAGGTACACGGGCGCATCTCGTCGGAGAAACTTTTCCCATCCCGCCAGCGCGCCCATGTTAGCCTCCACCGCGGCACCGAGTAGAGGCAGAAGCTGGTGAGCTTCCTCCGCGGCTGCGCTAAGCCTGTTCGTCACAGTGCTCGCCAGCATGTGCAGCGTCAGCAGCGTGCCGGTGTAGGTCTGGATAGCCACGATCTCATCCTGAAGGCTCGCAATCGAGAGGGTGACATCCGCTGACCTGGCAAGCAAACTCCCGGACTCATTCGTCACACCAAGGATGGGCACCCGTCCCTTCATGGCCTCCAGCAATCGAGCGATCTCAACTGACTCGCCCGAGCGGGAAACCATGAGAACCACCGCATCTCTCCACACGGCGCGCATGTAGTGCAGCAGCTCTCCAGCCTCCGCCATAACTGTGTCGATGCCTTGCGAGCACAGGAAATACTGCAGTGGGAGGGACGCGAACAGCGACGCGCCCATGCCGGTGATGACGATCTTTTTGCCCGACCGAAGAAGCTTGGCAGCCTCAGCCATCGCCCCTGCACCGGGACCTGCATGGTGCCGCAGCGTGCCGGCGAGAGATTCTGGCTGGGCATGAATATTGCTGGCTAACGTGAACACTTTGGTCTCCTGTGTTGCTTGCAATCCAGGCCGATTTACATTGGGTGTCGTTGAAGCCAGGCCTGCGCAGCGCCCAGCAAAGGGAGATCGTGACCCAGGGACGAAAGTTCCAGCCTGGTTTGCTCAACAGGCACCTGCGTGCACAGCCGCCGCACCGTCGTTTGCACATCCGCGAAGAACAGATCGCTGCTCTTCATCACGCCGCCGCCCAGCGTGATGACTTCTGGGACAAACAGCGTCACGAGATTCGCGAGCCCCAAAGCGAGATAGTGCGCCTCCCGCTTCACCGCGCGCACCGCCAGTTCCTCACCGCGTCGTGCCAGGCTGCATATCTCTGCAGCGGTTGACGGGTAACGGGTCGCATCCATCGCGGCACACCACGTGCTCATCGCGGGGCCGCTCGCGAGGCTCTCCCAGCAGCCATGGAGACCGCAATAACATAGCGGGCCCGACGGGTCGATCACCTGGTGCCCGAACTCCGGGTGCGCACCCCGTACGCCACGATAAAGCTGCCCGTTCTGCACGATGCCGCCGCCGATGCCAGTGCTCACCGTCACATAGATCAGCGTCCCCGCTGTTCCCGCACTGCCCCAAGCAAACTCGGCGAGCGCGGCAGCGTCCGCATCATTCTCCACGGCAACTCCCAGGCTGGTTGCCGAAGCTACCTCATCCGCCAGCCGTCCACCCTCCCAGCCTGGCAGCGTGCCGACTACGCCGATCACTCCCGTGAGGGGATCGAGAGGTCCCGGACAGCCTATACCAACGCCTTCAATCAATCCGCAACGCGCAATGCCTTCCTGCAGCATGCGGTGGACGCGATGCACTGCATCCTGCATGCCACGTGCTGGATCAGTGGCGCACTCGCTTCGGCACAGAAGCCTTCCATCCTCGCGCACGATCCCAACGGCGATCTTTGTGCCTCCGATGTCAACGGCTCCAACAAGTCTCATCGCCCATCACCCCCGCCGCTCCATCCCTCCCCGCCACGCACGTAGATCTGCTCCCCGCCGAGCCACACATCCTCGATCACGATCTCCCTCTCCCAGCGAAACCGCACAGCGTCCGCGCGTCCGCCAACCTTCAGGTGTCCGCGTCCGCCAACGAAAGCTCCTGGATTTTCTGTAGCCATCTGGAGCGCCTCATGCAGCGGCACACCCAATTCGCGCACGGCATACCCGACGCACTGCGGCAAGGAAGCTGTCGCTCCCGCAAGCAGCTCTGATCCGGCCAGGCATAGCCGGCCATCGGGCCGTACCTCCACTCTCCCGCCAACTGGCGTGTCATAGACGCCTGGCGGCATGCCAGCCAGTGCAACAGCGTCGGATACGAGGATCGCTCGCCCCATCCCCTTGGCCCGCAACATCGCCTCCAACATGTCCTCCGGCAGATGATGGCCGTCCGCGACGAATGTCGCTGTGAGCCGATCTTCCGCCAACTGCGGCCAGAGAGGATTCCGATGCCGCGGTATCTCGGCTGCCATCCCGTTCCCAAGATGTGTCGAGACCCTCGCTCCGGCGTCGACGGCACACCTGATCTGTTCCGCAGAAGCATGCGTGTGGCCGATGGCGACAAGGACGCCTATCGCGGTCAGCGCTTTGACGTAGGCCACAGTCTCGTTGAAGTGCGGCGACATCGTGACCATGCCGACGATTCGATGGCTTATACCCGATCCGCCAGGACGGACGTGCCCGTTTTGCTGCTCAGCAATTCCGGAGAAGGCTGCGGTGTGCCCGGCCTGCACGCAAGCGCTCGAAACCCTTCGCTTGGCCTGATACTTACAGGTGCACACCTTGTTGGTTATATGGAGCCGACGAACGGACTTGAACCGTTGACCTGCTGATTACGAATCAGCTGCTCTACCAACTGAGCTACGTCGGCGTTCCTCCAAGATTCTACCGGGAAGCGACCGCATTGCAAAGCCGGGAATCTACCCCTTTCCGGGCACGCTCAGTCCTTCGAGAACACAGGCGTAGGATTCTGCGGGTCAAGGTGCAGGCTCAGGAACTCCAGCTCCGTCGCCGGCGGCTTTCCGCGCAGGACACGAATCAACGCACGGCCTCCCCCAAGAAAGAGCGCAAGCAGAACAGCCGCCACAAACAGCACCCCGGAAAAGATAATCACGTTGGCCAGCAAACCAAACGTCTTCCGGGTTTCCACCACATCCGGCGTCACCATGGCCTTGTCCGTACTCGCAATCTGGTGCAGGTGCGTGTTCTCTACTAGCGCCTGCGCGGCATCCGCCGAAAAGGTTCCGTTTGCAAGCGCAACCAGCGATCCCTCCCGCCGCGTCTTCGCATGTACGAAACTCGGCCCCAGTCCCGGCACCAGCCCTTCCACCGTGCGAAGGTGCGGCCCTGCGATCGTCGGCGTCGGATACAGCAGCAGGGTCAGCGTCTCGGCCCCGCGCTTGTCCCCATACTTCGCCGTAATCGCCTCCACCTCCTTGTCCCAGCCCAACCCTGCCGCCGGCAAAACTCCACCCTCAGCCATATAGCTCCGCTGCCCCAGGGCATAGCGCATACTTCCAGGGATCAACCCGCGCGTCGGCAACAGGGTTGGCAGCAGCGGTTGCAGGGCCGCGCTCCCCGCAGGCTTCGGCAACACCATCTCCAAAGCCTTCAGCGTCGCGAGGTCGGCCAGCGTTGCCGGCGCGGTCGTCAACGTAGCCGGGAAGGCCGCAACGACCGAAGCTCCGCTCACAAAAAGCACACCTCCCGCGCCCATGGCAGCCTGTGTCCCCAGGCCCTTCATCTCACGCATTCCCGGCTGCAACGCCACGGAATACGCCGCCAGTGCACCCGACGCATCCTTGAACTCCACTGACTCCACATGCAATGTCTTGCCGCCCGGCCCCGTATAATTCTCCACCGCAGAGCGCTGCGGATTGCACTCCTCCAGCGCCGCCTTGTTTGCCGTTAACAGCGAAAAGTTCGGTTCATTTGACGCCGCGTCTGTCCCCGTAGCCTTCCATTCGCCAAATCCCGAAACGGGCAGCAAATCCGGATGCAGGGCCACCGTTACCTGTGTTCCTTTGGAACCCGTTTTGTCCTGGGCCGGGCTGACGACCGTGAGCGCAACAGCCAGTGCGCTGAGAGCGAATGTGGAGCGAAGACGCATACAGATTTGACACCAAACATCGCTAAAAGGTTCCAGGACACCCCGTGTAACCGACCTCAGAAAGGGACTTGCGATCTGCTGCTGAAAACAGCAGCCCGCCTTCCGTACAAGCTAGTTCTTGTCGACTGGTTGTTGCTTCAGTGCTGCTCGCTCGCTTCGAGGCAATCTCTTCGTCCCGCTCGGCACGCCATTGATCCCGCCCGCATACTGCGCAATGCCCTTGTACAGACTTTCCGCTACCCGCTCTCGGTACTCCGGCCGGTTTAGCTCCTCAGCATCATCGGGGTTCGTCACAAAGCTGATCTCCGCCAGAATCGACGGCATGTTCGCCCCAATCAGCACCACAAACGGAGCCTTCTTCACCCCCCGATCCTTCAGCCCTTCATTCCCCTTCTTTAACCCCGCATAGAGCGACGTATCCACATCCGCCGCCAGCTCCCGGCTCTCATCAATCTTGTCCTTCAACGCAATCTTCTTCACCAGGTCGCTCAACTGGTTTACCCGCTGCGAACTCACCGCGTTCTCCCGCCCCGCCACCGCCATCGCCTCCGGATCGCTCGT
>CAZZWG010000082.1:0-13103 GCA_964657685.1 Verrucomicrobia bacterium Tous-C9LFEB
TTCCGCCAGCAGGTGATCTACACGATCACGCAGGTGGAGAGCATCTACTGGGCGCTGGTGAATGCGTATGAGGACGTGCAGGCGAAGACACGCGGGCTGGACCAGTCCACCCAGTTGGCGGCCGATGACCGCAGGCAGGTGGAGATTGGGACGCTGGCGCCGCTGGATGTGGTGAATGCGGATTCGCAGGTGGCAACTGACAAGCAGGCGCTGATCTCGTCCAAGAGCAACCTGGAATACCAGCAACTTGTGATGAAGCAGGCGATTGCAAGGAATCTGAACGATCCGCAGCTTGCGAACGCGCCGGTAGTACCGACGGACCGGGTCGGGTTGAACCGGTTGCCGGAGGAGGATGCGAAGCTGGAGGACCTGGTCTCGCAGGCCTATGCCAACAACCCGACGGTGGAGCAGGCCGTGCTCTCCATGCAGAACAACAAGATCACGATCCGGGCGGAAAAGAATGGGCTGTTGCCGATTGTGGATGCGTATGCGTTTTATGGGGCTTCTTCCCTGGCGGGCCAGCAGAACCCGCTGCTGAATTGCGGGGGTTTCGGTGGGACCTTTGTGCCCTGCACGACGCAGATCGTGCCGAACACGGGATATGGGACGGAGTTAAAGAATCTGGGGAACAATTCGGCTCCCGACTATGGCGTGGGCGCCAATGTAACGATTCCGCTGCGGAACCGGGCGGCGCAGGCTGACCAGGTGCGCTCGCAGATGGAGTACCGGCAGGCGGAGATGCGGCTGCAGCAGATCTACACGCAGTTGCGGATACAGCTTGTGAATGTGCTGTATGCGCTGACGAACGATCGGGGGGCGGTGACTGCTGCACAGGCTTCGCGGGACTATAACTTCCAGTCGTTCACGGATGAAGGCAAGAAGTTGAAGCTGGGGGCATCGACGACCGCGAGTGTGCTGCAGCAGGGGCGGAACCTGGCAACGGCGGAGGATAGTTTGAACTCGGCTCTGGCGGCGTATGCACGGGATCGTTCGACCTTGAGCCAGATCCTTTCCAATACGCTGGACCGGTATGGGGTGAGCCTGGGCGATGCGGTGAGTGGAACGGTGACCAGGCAGCCGCAGGTGCCGGGGCTAGTGGCACCGGGAACGTCCCCGACGGCGGGAACGGGACCGGGCGCTGGAGGCTCTTAGAGCGTCCAATGCTAACGGAGAGGGAATGAGCAGGGAAAAAGAGAATGGCTTGGCGGGGGCCGCTTCGGCGTATCTGTTGTCGGCGCGTCACCAGCCGGTGGACTGGCAGGAGTGGGGCGAAGGGGCGTTTGCGCGGGCGGTACGCGAGGACCGGCCCGTGCTGCTGGATATTGGCGCGGTGTGGTGCCACTGGTGCCATGTGATGGACCGCGAGAGCTATGAAAGTGCCGAGACCGCGGCGCTGATCAATGAACTGTTTGTCGCGGTGAAGGTCGACCGGGATGAGCGGCCGGATGTGGATGCGCGGTACCAGGCGGCGGTGGCGGCCATCAGCGGGGGTGCCGGATGGCCTTTGACAGCCTTTTTGACGCCGGAGGGTAAACCGTACTTTGGAGGAACCTATTTTCCGCCGGAGGACCGTTACGGACGGCCGAGTTTTGCGCGCGTGCTGTTGAGTATGGCGGAGGCGTACCGGGCGCGGCGGGGTGAGGTCGAAGAGACAGCCGCAAGCGTGATGACGGCCATTGAGCAGGGGGAGACGTACTCCGGCGGGGGCGGGGAGTTGGGGGAAAGTCTGCTGGCGACGATGGTGGGATCGATGCTGGCGCAGTTCGATGCGCGGAACGGGGGATTTGGGGCGCAGCCGAAGTTTCCGCACGCGGCGGCTTTGGATCTGTTGATCGATGTTGCCGGGCGGGGTGGGCCGATGGCGGCGCGGGCGGGTGAGGTCGTGCGGTTGACGCTGGAGAAGATGGCTGCGGGTGGCATTCATGACCATTTGGCAGGTGGATTCCATCGCTACTCGGTGGACGAGCGGTGGGGGGTGCCCCATTTCGAGAAGATGGCGTATGACAACAGTGAATTGTTGCGGGTGTACGTGCATGCCTTTCAGAGCTTCAGGGAGCCGCGATTCGCGCAGGTAGCGGCCGGGATCATGGGGTGGATGGATGCGTGGCTGAGCGACCGGGAGCGGGGCGGGTTCTATGCATCGCAGGATGCCGATGTGTCGCTGGAGGATGATGGCGACTACTTTACGTGGACGCGAGGTGAGGCCGAGGCGGTGTTGACGGCGGAGGAGTTTGAGGTTGCGGCGGCATACTTCGAGCTGCGGGCGGTGGGCGATATGCACCATAATCCGGCGAAGAATGTGCTGCATGTGGCGGGGGAGATAGCATCGATTGCGGGGCGATTGGGGTGGACGGAGGAGGCTGCGGGGGGGCTGTTGGACAGGGCACGGCGGAAGTTGCTGGCGGCGCGACGGGACCGGCGGACACCCTATGTGGATAAGACGGTGTATCTGGGGTGGAACGGACTGTGTATCTCGGCTTATCTGACGGCGGGGCGGGCGTTGGGATTGCCGGAGGCCGTGGAGTTTGCGTTGAAGTCTCTCGACCGGTTAATGCAGGAGGGTTGGCGGCAGGGGACAGGGTCGTCCCGAATCATTTGGTATGGGGAGACTGGGTGGGGCATCGGAGTTCCGGCGATGCTGGAAGATTTTGCGCATCTTGGCGTGGCTTTGCTGGATTCGTGGGAGGCTACGGGAGATCTGCGGTATTTCGCCGCAGCAGAGCATATGGCGGAGGCCTTGTTGAAGAAATTTTATGACGAGGCGGAGGGTGGTTTCTTTGACATCGCGGGCAGCGAGGGGCCGCGGCTTGGGGCGTTGAGCGCGCGGCGAAAGCCTTTGCAGGATGCGCCTACGCCGGCGGGGAACTGTGTTGCTGCGGGGTTGTTGCTGCGGCTGCATGCGTTGACGGAGAAGGAAGTCTACCGGCGCCGCGCAGAGGGGACGTTGGCGGCCTTTGCGGGGGTGGCGGAGCATCTGGGGCTGTATGGCGCGAGTTATGGGCAGGCGTTGCGGCGGTTGTTGTCGGCGCCGGTGCAGGTTTGTGTGTTGGGGGAGGATGAGGCGGCGGAAGAGCTGGCGGCCGCGGCGATGGCGGGGTTTGCGGTGAACAAAAGTGTAGTGCGGCTGCGGGTGGAGCAGCTTGCGGCGTTGCCTCCGGCGCTGGCGTTGACTCTGCCGCATGTGCCGGGGGTGCGTGAAGGCAGTCTGGCTGTGGTTTGCAAAGGGAATACATGCCTTCCGCCAGTGCGAGAGGCCGAGGCGCTGCGCAGAATTCTGGCCGGCGCGGTTTGAGAGTTGCTGAAGAAGCTGTGAACGAAACAGCCTCACGTGCCACCCCGAGCGGGATGCTGAGTCTTCTCCGCTGAGCAGATTATTGGATTGTCTGCTCCGGTTGGGATAACGGGGCCCCTGGTTGCGTGAGGATCAGCGTAGCGGGAGTGCCGAGCTGAATGCTTTCGCGTTCGAAGGCGAGAAGGATGCGGCGGCGGAGTTCGCGGAGGACGCCGTCCCGCTGGTTAGCGCGCACGCGCAGGCTGATGGGGTAAGTGACTTCGCGGCCGGCGATCCGGTCGACGCCGGGGACGTCGGGATCGGCGAGGACCACGTCCTTGAAGGCCTCGTCAGCGCGAACTTCGGCGGCGATTCGCTTGAGAAGGGTGACGACGCGATCGGGGTCCTCTGAGGAACTGACGGACAGGGCGAGGGAGGCTACGGAGAAATCGCGGGACATATTGGAGACGGTGGCGATCTGGCTGTTAGGAACGATATAGAGCGTGCCATCGCCGTCGCGGAGCTTGGTGCAGCGGAGGGTGAGGTCTTCGACGGTGCCCTGCAGGCCGGCAATCTTGACGGTGTCGCCAACGCTGAACTGGTCTTCGAGCAGAATGAAGATGCCGTTGAGCATGTCTTTGAAGAGGGACTGGGCGCCGAAGCTGATGCCGAGACCGATGACGCCGGCGGAGGCGATGAAGGGGCCGAGGGAGACGGACAGGGCGTCGAGAGTCTGGATGAACAAGTAGAAGCCGATGAGCCCATAGGCGCTGGCGCGGATGATCCCGGCGACGGTGCGGAGTTGGGCGGCGCGGCGGCCATTGCCGACGAGAGCGTCCGCGCGGCGGCGGAGACGATGGGTGAAGAAGAGAACGAGGCGCTGGGCGATGGCGGCGATCAGCAGCGCGACCAGGATTTTAGGAAGGCCTCTTTGCAGAAAGTCGAGCAGATCCGTGTGCCAGACGCGCTCGATAGAGCGTAAGGAATGTTCTTCTTGTGGCACGACGGGTGGTAGGGGCATGATGGTTGTGTCCTGCGAGCGACTTTCAGGATAGCGAACCTGACAGATGGGTGCGGTGATGGGATCCGTTGCCGGTGGAGGTGTGTGATGGCAAGTGGCGCGAGGACGTGGCGTGGAGAGACGTTGTGGGTGCGGCGGCCGGCGATCCTGGGAGTTCTGGCGGCATGCCTCCTGCCGGTGACGGCGGGTAGGGGACAGACGTTGCCGGCGGGGCAGCCTACTTCGGGTCACAGCCAACCGCGCACCGGTCTTGAGCCGTTCGGCCCGGCCGATCCGCCCAACCCGCTGGCCGGGCCGAATGCCTCCAAGCTGGAGCACATGCGTGAGGACGAGCGCCATAAACGCCTGACGTCCGATACCGCAAAGCTGGTGGAGTTGACCAACGAGCTGAAAGAAGAGGTGGATAAGGCGTCCAAGGACCAGCTGTCGCTGGACGTGATCCGCAAGGCGGCAGAGATCGAAAAGCTGGCTCACGACGTGAAAGAGCGCATGAAGAGCTAAGCGGGTCGAACGCTCTTCAGCGGGAGGGGTGAAAACCGGCGCGAGGCGCTGGGCGACGCGTACAATCTGTCTGTTATTCGACCGGGAAGGAGCACGCCGGAGTGTCAGCAAAGAGGCGAGCGGAAGGCAGGGCCATGGCAGGCGGAGCAGCAACGGTTCGTGAGGACTCACCGGTGGTGGTAAACAAAGGCGGGCTCAGCGATGTGCAGTTGATGGAGTTTTACCGGTTGATGTTGCTGTCGCGGCGGGTGGACGACCGGGAGATTCTGTTAAAGCGGCAGCAGAAGATTTTTTTCCAGATTTCCTGCGCTGGGCACGAGGCGCTGCTGGTGGCGGCGGGGATGGCGCTTAAACCTGGCTATGACTGGTTTTTTCCGTATTACCGTGACCGGGCCCTCTGCCTGGCGCTGGGCAACACGGCCGAGGAGCAACTGTTGCAGGCGGTTGGGGCGGCGGCGGATCCAGCTTCCGGAGGGCGGCAGATGCCGTCACACTGGACGAGCCGGCGTTTGAATATCGTGTCACCTTCGTCTTCCACGGCGACGCAGTGTCTACAGGCAGTTGGGACTGCCGAGGCGGGGCGCTTCTTTCGGGCGCATGCGGCGGCGGCGAGTGCGCGGCCGGCCGAGGGAGGAAGGCCCGATTACCGGCTGTATAAGGATGTGCGGTTTGAGGCCGATGAGGTGGTGTATGTGTCTATCGGGGAGGGCTCGACCAGCCAGGGAGAGTTCTGGGAGTCGTTGAGTTCGGCCTCCAACCTTAAGCTGCCGGTGTTGTATGTCGTTGAAGACAATGGGTATGCCATTTCAACGCCGGTGGAGGTGAATACGCCGGGAGGGAGTATCTCGCGCCTGGTGGCGAGCTTCCCGAACTTCCATATCGCCGAGGTGGATGGGACCGACGCGGTGGCCAGCTACGAGGCGATGGTGGAGGCGGTGGCGTACTGCCGCGCGGGGAAGGGACCGGCGCTGGTGCACGGGCATGTGGTGCGGCCGTACTCCCATTCACTGAGCGATGACGAGACACAGTACCGCGCAGCCGAGGAGTTGGAGGCGGATGCGCTTCGGGATCCGGTGGCGAGGATGCGCGCGTGGCTGGTGGGGAATGGGATCGCGGACGATGAGCGCATCCGGGAGGTGGAGCGGAGTGTGGATGTGGAGGTGCAGCGGGCGTCGGATCTGGCGCTGGCCGCGGCGCCGCCTCAGCCGCCAAGTATCCTGCGCCATGTCTACTCGGAAGATCTAGCTGCCACGGACGCAGTGTTCCAGGCAGAGATTGCGCAGGCCGAGGCAGGGGCGACGGAGAGAACGATGCTCGACGGCATCAATGCCTGCCTGCGTGACGAGATGCGGCGGGACGAACGCGTCGTGGTGTTCGGCGAGGATGTGGCGGACGCGACGCGCGACCGCGAACTGCGCGCGGGCAAATTGAAGGGCAAAGGCGGGGTGTTCAAGGTTACGGCGGGGCTGCAGAAGGAATTTGGCAGCGACCGGGTGTGGAACTCTCCGCTGGCCGAGGCGAACATTATCGGACGGGCGATCGGGATGGCCGTTCGCGGCATGAAACCGGTCGTAGAAATTCAATTCTTTGATTACATCTGGCCGGCTATGCACCAGATGCGCAACGAGTTATCGGTGATGCGGTGGAGGTCGGACGGGACGTTCAGCTGCCCGTTGGTGATGCGGGTGCCGATTGGGGGCTACCTGACGGGAGGCTCCATCTACCACTCGCAATCGGGTGAGAGCATCTTTACGCACACCCCCGGGGTGCGGGTGGTCATGCCTTCCAACGCACTGGATGCAGTGGGTTTACTGCGGACCGCGATACGGTGCGACGATCCCGTGCTGTTTCTGGAGCATAAGAATCTCTATCGCGGGACATTCAATCGCGCTGTGTATCCAGGGCCGGAGTACACCCTTCCTTTCGGGAAGGCGAAGGTGGTGAAGGCTGGGAAAGACCTGTCGGTGATCACCTATGGCGCGGTTGTGCCGCGGGCGCTGCAGGCCGCGCAGCGGATGGAACGGGAACGCGGCATTGATGTGGAGATCCTTGATCTGCGAAGCCTTGCGCCGTTTGACTGGGACGCGATTGCGGCCACCGTACGCAAGACAAATAAGGTGATTGTGGCGCATGAGGACATGTTGAGCTGGGGCTACGGGGCAGAGATTGCGGCACGGATCGGCGAGGAGTTGTTCGACCACCTGGATGCACCGGTGCGCCGGGTGGCGGGTATGGACACGTTTGTGGCCTACCAGCCGCTTCTCGAGGACGTGATTCTGCCGCAGGCTGACCGGCTGTTTGAAGCCATGGCAGCGATTGCTGCTTATTAGTGTGAATTCATGCGGCCGGAGCTAAAGCTTTCGCAACTGTTTGCCGATGAGGTGGGTTGAGTAGAGTGGCGGCTGTCCTGGCCGTACGTCAAGCTTGCAGGAGCCCACCATGGCTCAGAAGATGAAGATAAGTCGGTCGAAGAAGGGTGTCCAGTCGCTCGCGCAGGCTGCCGTGGCTGGCATTCTCTGTGTGGGGCTGACCGTTCCTGGGGATTTGGTGGCGGAGATGCCGGCTGCGGGGTCGCGACCGGCGGCGAAGACGCACGCCGCGCCGCAGATGACCACCGAGCAAAAGACGCTGCAGACGCTGAACCGGTTTACCTTCGGACCGCGCCCGGGCGATGTCGCTGCAGTGGATCGTATGGGTCCGGAAGCGTGGTTTCAGCAGCAATTGCACCCGGAGCGAATCTCCGACGCGGCTCTGGATGCGAGGCTGGCGAACTTTCCGGCGATGCGTCTTTCACAACAGGAACTGGTCGCGCGGTTTCCCACCCCGGGGATGCTGCGGCAGTTCACGCGCGGTGCCGTCCTGATGCCGGATGATGCAGTGGAACGCGCGGTGTACACCGATGCAGCCTGGAATTATGAGAAGAAGGTGGAGGCCAAACAGGCGCAGAAAGCAGCGCTGGAGACCTCGGGCAAGTCCGTTGGGATGGTCAACAACGATGGGGGCGTCGCGCCGGCCGGGATCTCGCAGGCTGCTTCTGGGCCGGTTGCCCTGCCGGCCGGCGGAACGGTGATGGGCGTAGTCGCCAGCCCGCCGGCAGCCGGGGGTGCGGTGAGTGCGGGTTCCCCTGCCAAGGATGAGATCTTGACTTTGCCCCCTGGGCCGCGGTGGCAGCGCCTTGTGGCGATGACGCCGGACGAGATGGACAGCTTTCAGAACTCGTTGAAAGGGCAGGACCAGGACCGGCTGGTGGCCGGCTTTACACCGCAACAGGCCGAATTGACGAGCGCGATGAAGGCTCCTGGGCGAGTGATCGGGGATGAGGCGCTCAGCGTTCGCTTGCTGCGCGACGTGTACTCGGAGCGACAGTTGCAGGCGGTTATGGCCGACTTCTGGCTGAATCATTTCAGCGTGTACCTGCACAAAGACCAGAATGAGCCTTATTTGCTGCCGGCGTACGAGCGCGAGGCGATTTTGCCGAACGCTCTCGGCAAGTTCGAGGACCTGCTGGTGGCGACGGCGGAGAGCCCGGCGATGCTGGTGTACCTGGACAACTGGGAGAGTATCGGACCAGATTCGAAGGCGGCGCAACGGGCGCAGGCGGGGGGGAACCGCCCCGGGAACGGACCGGCAGGGAAGCAGGTTGCGAAGACGACGCCGAAGGGCATCAATGAAAATTACGCGCGTGAATTGATGGAGCTGCATACCTTGGGCGTGAAAGGCGGGTACACGCAGGCAGACGTCATTGAGGTGGCCAGGTGTTTCACGGGATGGACGATTGACCGGCCTAACCAGGGTGGAGAGTTTCTGTTCAACCCGAACCGGCATCAGCCGGGGAACAAGACGGTCCTCGGCCACGTGATCAAGGAAGGCGGGATGAATGAGGGCCTGGAGGTGTTGCACATCCTGGCGACCAGCCCCTCGACGGCCCGCTTTGTTTCAGAGAAGCTTGCGGAGCGGTTCGTCAGCGACATGCCTCCTCCCGCGCTTGTCGACCAGATGGTGGCAACGTTCCTGAAGAGTGATGGGGACATGAGGGCGGTGCTGACGACGATGTTCCACTCGCCGGAGTTCTGGTCGCCCTCTCTCTACCGGGCGAAGGTGAAGACGCCGGTAGAGTTCGTGGCGTCCGCGCTTCGGGCCACCAATGCCGATGTGACCAACCCGGGACCGCTCGTGCAGTCTATGGGCAGGTTGGGTATGCCGATCTACGGGATGCAGACGCCGAATGGCTATTCGTGGCGTTCGGATGCGTGGGTCAGCAGCAATGCGTTGCTCACGCGAATGAACTTCGCCCTGGTGCTCGCAGGCAACCGGCTGCAGGGAACACGGATCGACTGGCCGGCCCTTCTGGGCAACGGTGCGGTGATGAATGGTGGATCTCCTGATGCCGCGACCGAGCGGCAGATGGAGACGGTCCTGCTAGGCGAGCCTGCGGCGGAACAGACTCGCCAGGCGGCTGTCACCGAGGCAAACACACCGGGAGTGCAGCAGCAGGCCGAGCAGAGTTTCCGCGCGACGCCTGTGAGTTCGATCAAGCCCGCGATGGAGAACGGGGAGGCCGCCGCGGCGATGCTGCGGGTGAAGGCTCCGCGCGGGCCTGGGCCGGCAAATGTGCCGGAGTCTCCCTTCGCCACGATGGCTGGTCTGCTGCTAGGCTCGCCTGATTTTCAGCGACGGTAAGGCATGGGGTTGGGGCCGAACAGGCAACCCTACCCGAACTTTGGGGTTATAGCTAACAGCGCCGGGAACGGTGCAGGATTCAGGAGACCACCATGACACACAAGCCGATCTTCACCGATGCAAGCGACTGGGGCTGCGATATGCAGGGTCGCGATATGTCGCGGCGCAATGGCGTCACGCGGCGCGGGTTCATGAAGGGCGGCGCGTTGGCCCTGGTGGGAACCTCGGTAATTCCGGCCTTTCTGACGCGGTCGGTGTACGCGCAGATGAATTCGGCAGCCGCCGGTGGAAAAAAGCTGGTCGTGATTTTCCAGCGCGGTGCGTGCGATGGGTTGAATGTCGTGGTGCCGTATGCGGAACCGAATTACTACGCCATGCGGCCGACGATCGCGATTCAAAAGGGCGAGGTGCTGGACCTCGATGGTCAGTTTGGTCTGCACCCGGCACTCGCCTCCATGAAACCGCTGTGGGACGCCGGGCACCTGGCGGCCGTGCATGCCGTGGGATCACCGGACCCGACGCGGTCACATTTCGACGCGCAGGACTACATGGAATCCGGAACGCCCGGGGTGAAGGCGACGACCGATGGCTGGTTAAACCGGGCGCTGGCGGCCGAACCGCTGCATGGTCAGCCGTCGCCATTTCGTGCGGTGGCGCTGGGCACACAGCTTCCGCGGACGCTCCAGGGACACGTGCCGGCAGTGGCGATGGCCAATGTGCAGGATTTCTCGGTTGGCGGGAAGGGGCCGCAGGCCTCGCCGGTGGCAAATGCCTTCCAGGCGATGTATGACGAGAGTACAGATGCGGTGCTGCATGGCACGGGGCAGGAGACCTTTGAGGCGGTGCGGATGCTGAAGACTGCCGATCCGGCGAAGTACAAGCCTGCCGCCGGGGTGACCTACCCCGGTACACCTTTTGGCAACAGCATGAAGCAGATTGCCCAGCTACTGAAGGCCAATCTGGGTGTTGAGGCTGCCTTTGCCGACGTCGGTGGATGGGATACGCACCAGAACCAGGGTGGAGCGAACGGACAGTTGGCGAATCGTTTGAAGGAGTTTTCTGATGGCATTGCCGCCTTCTGGCAGGACATGGGAGACGGGGCAGAGGGGATCACGCTCGTGACCATGTCAGAGTTCGGCCGAACGGCGCGACAGAATGGGACCGGTGGAACGGACCATGGACATGCAAATGTGATGTTCGTGCTGGGCGGAACAGTGAAGGGCGGCAAGGTGTACGGGCGCTGGCCAGGACTCAATGATGATCAGTTGAACGAGGGCCGGGACCTGGCGGTGACTACAGATTTCCGTAACGTTTTGGGCGAGGCGGCCTACAAAACGCTGGGGGCGCACAAGCTGGACGTCGTTTTTCCCGGCGCCCGCGTCACGCCTGAGGACTTCTTGAGGTTGGTCTAATGCCCGCAATCCCCGTCTTCACAGAGGGCTCCCGGCTTGTTGTCGACCAAGGTGAATGACCGGGAAACTAACAACTTCCGCCACTCTCAAGCATCGCGAAGCTGCTCCTGGTTCAGACCAGGTCTGGTGGGTAAAGCAGATTACCCGCATGGCTCGGGAGATCACCAGAACGGGGTATGGACGCTTCTACGAAAAAACATAGATACTGGATCAGAAAGTTGTGGAAAACAGAAGAACCTTTCGCCACAACTTGCGTCTGAAGAGGTGTAGTAGAAATTGCCGGACCAGCAACTCCCTCGGCCACCGGCCTCCCCAATCCGCAGCACCCCTCCCCACCTGATCGAAAGGTCCCAGACCAACGGTGACCTTCCCGCCACTCCAGGGCTCCCAGAACACCGGGGGCCTTCGCGCCGTTCTGTTTGCCTGCTCAGTGTGACGGCTGCAGGACCTGTGCCGGATGGGGGACGTAGGTATCGAGAAAGCGACGGACTGCTTCTGTGAGTTGAGCTGCGTCGGCGTGTTGACCAAGCTCAACGGTCAGTTTTGGGGAAGCGGCCCGTTCGGCGTAGACAGGCGGATTTCCATTGGTGTGGCTGAGAAGCAGTTTCGGGGTGTGCAGGGTACTCAGAGGGTCAGCCAAGGGAAAACGCTCGTGAAAGAGCAGTGCGATCGGAATTACTCGTGAACGCTGATCGGCTTGGACGCGGGAGAGGGTGTCGCCGTCGGCGGACTCGAGAATAAGGCCTGCCAGGCCGGGGTGTTCGGTGCAGAGCTTGACTGCCAACGAAGCACCCAGTCCGGAGCCGTAGACGAGGAGGGTGGAGGGGGGTACGTGCCGCAGGTCGGCAAGGTACTGCAGGGCCGAAGAAGCGTCGTTCTGCATCAAGGACTGGCTGGGACGCTCCCCACCGCTCTCGCCATAGCCGCGGTAGTCGAAGAGAAGGACGTTGAGGCGAGCGTCGTGGAGGGCCCTGGCGGCGGGGAGCGCATCGCTCATGGTGCCCGTCTCGCTGTGGAGCAGGAGAACGGTGGGATCCGCGGGTGTGTCGCTGGGGATCCACCAGCCCGCAAGTTGAGGCTGTCCGGACGCATCAGGGCCAAAGCGGACGGGGGTGAAGGGAAGCGGAAGAGAGGCAGGCGTTTGCGCCACGGTGCGTGACGGATGGAGGATGAATCTCGACTGACCGTAGTAGAAGAAGAGGCAAATGGTCAGATAGGCGCAAAACAGGCCGAGGACCAGAACAGCGCCGAGCGCCTTGAGTAGCCACACGGGGTCAACGACTTCAGGAGCTGCGGTGGGGGCGGCAGGGACGGGTTGCCGGTTGCGGGGCGATTTCGCGGGGGGCACGGGCAATGGGATCTCCCTTCGCATCTTACGTCGGGAAGACGGAGGCAAAAGCATGGCGCAGTGGGTGCGGCTTTGTGGCGTGAACGAGGCGCCGAGCCCGGGTGAGGTGACAGAAGTAGAAGCCAATGGGGTGACGCTCTGCCTGGCCAATATTGGTGGCGAGTTGCGAGCCATGGAGAATCTCTGCCCGCATCGCGAGGGTCCCCTGGGGCAGGGCTGGGTTGAAGGTGAGTCTGTGATTTGCCCCTGGCACGCGTGGGCTTTCGATACACGGACAGGTGTGGCGGAGGAACCGGAACAGGCGCAGGTGAAAGTGTTCCCGGTTTCTCAGCGGGATGATGCGGTCCTTGCGGACCTAGCTTGATTACCAAAGAATGTTGCTCACGAGACAAACTCTGGGTCGTGCGAAGATATCTCAACGTTTGTCGCGGCCGACGGTACTCAGGCGAGCGGAACGACAGGAGAAATTCGAGATGACGATGAAGCGCGCTTTGCTTTCCATTTTTGGTCTTGCGGTATTGTTCGGCACTCTGGGTTCTGCCCAGGCGCAGTACCATCACCGCCACCACCACCACCACCATCATCACAACCGCTAGTACAGGGGAGTAGATGACGCGGGGCCCGGTGAATGCCGGGCCTTTTCGCGTGTGGATCGAATGGCATGGGCTGGTAGACTTGATTGGTTTCCCTGAAGGAGGGACAGCTCATGCAGGCAACGCTTGCCCTCGAAGATGGGCGTGTGTTTCGGGGGCGGAGTTTTGGTGCGCCGGTGGAGCGGGTGGGCGAGGTTGTCTTCAATACCTCGATGACGGGGTATCAGGAGATTTTCACAGATCCGTCGTATGCGGGGCAGATTGTCGTACTGACGAG
>CAZZWG010000083.1:0-8682 GCA_964657685.1 Verrucomicrobia bacterium Tous-C9LFEB
CGCGTTGCGCGAGGACCCATTGGGCGAGGGTGATCAGGTCGGCGTCGGGGAGGTACTCGTGGCCTGGCATGTCGGTTCCGGGGATGCCGAATTTCAGGATTCTTTCTAGTTGGAGGGTTTGCTGCGGGATCGGATTGTCGTTGCCGAGGTAGGGGAGTGGGTCTGCGAAGAGGTTGGGTGGCAGGCGGTGGAAGTCGGCGGAGTATTTGGTTCTTACCGCGCCTGAGGCCACGTGGCAGGTGGCGCAGTGCTCCTGGAAAAGTTCGGAGCCGGGTTGGGTTGAGGTCGTTTTTGTACCTGGTGTCCAGGTAGTCAGCATTTGGTGGAGGTGGGCCGTGTTGCCGGGGGAGTCGAGGCTTTTTGTGTAGGCGATGAGGGCGTCGCCGCGCTTGTCGTTGAAGAGGTACGCGTAGCTGGGCATGATGGAGCGGTAGCTTAGGTCGCGGGGGTTGAGGAAGTGAATGCGGAGCCAGAGGGGGGAGCGGCGGCCGCCGACTTCGCTGAGGTCGGGGCCCTGGCGGCGGTTGCCGATGAGGGGTGGATGTTGGCGGCGAATGGCTTCTACGTCGCTGCCGGGGCCCCACATGGTGACGTCGGCGACGTTGCGGGGGCGGACGTATTGGGAGTGGCAGTTGATGCAGCCTTCGGCGATGTAGATTCCGCGGCCCCCGGCGATGGCGGTGGGCGTGGCGGGTTGGGTTGGGTGCGGGAGTGTTCTTTGTAGAAAGAGGGCGAGGAGTGCTGTTGCGACGACGGCGGCTGCGGGTGCTTTGGCTGTTAGGAGACGTTGCGGGAAGAAAGATGCCGCTATGACTGCGCCCGCGAGGAGGACAAAGAGTGTGGGGACGCGATGGAGATGCTGGCCCATACCGATGCCCATGGCGGAGCCGAACCAGCCGGCGATCGCGTAAATGAGACCGGCCTGTCGTTCGCGGTTGGCGAGGGATGTGCTGGTGAGGAGAAGGGAAGGGTAGGCGACGAGGGCTACGGAATAGAGAGATACGCCGGCGGGGTAGAGGAGGGATGCGAGGGGAGCCCGGGAGGGATCGTGGAGGAGCAGGCAGGCGGTGGCGATAAGGCCGAAGGCGGCGAGGAGGGTGACCGGGAGGCCACGGCGGCGGAGGAGAAAGGCGCTGGTGAGGGCGGCGAGGAGATGGAGGGCGCCGTTGGTCCAGAGGTGGCGGGTGCCTCCCCAGGTGCCTGCTTTGAGGGCCGGGGAGTTTTGAATGATGAAGAAGGCTGCGGAGTCCAGCCAGATGAGGGCGGTGAAGGCGAGGAGGACTGACGGGAAGGGGATGTTTGTGTGCGGGGTGTCAGGTGCGGTGTTGATGGGTTGCGGATTGTTGACGGCGGCTGCGGCGAGGAGGCAGGCCGCGGCGCTGACGAGGGCTGTGCGGGAGGGTGCGCCTTCGAAGAGCCAGGGGATGTTGCAGAGGAGGTAGCCGAGGCCGGTGCCGAGGGCTACGGTGAGGAGGGAGGTTGTCCAGCGGTTGAGGTGGGCTACGAGGGTGACGGTGAGGAGGCCGAGGGCTAGGCCTATGAGTGAGGCCACGGCGGCGGCGGTGATTGCGTTGAGGGGAAGGAGGGTGAGATAGGCAGCGAGGGCGCAGGCGACGAAGCCTGTGCGGAGGCGGAGGGGCACTGTCCAGTTGTGGAGGAGCTTTTGCGCGAAGAGGCTGGCGAGGATGCCGCCGAGGGCCATGGAGGCCATGACGGGTGTGAGGGTTCGCTCGGTGAGGTTGAGTTGGGTGAGGCGTTTGAGGAAGCCGAACTGGGCGAAGATCAGGAAGTAGACGTAGGTGCTCGCAATGAAGAGCACGGCGCGGGTGCTGTTCTGCGTTGGGGCGTTGCGGGGTTCAGCCAAGGTTGTTCCCCGTGGCCGTGCGTAGCCAGCCGCGGCTTAGGCCGATGAACTGAATGAGGGCCAGGGCGGCGTCAGAGAGGGCTACGAGGCTCCAGGCGGGTTCCATGTGCGAGGTAGCTACCTGGACGGCGACGAAGGCGGCGATGCAGGTGCGGATGATGGCGGTGGCGCGCCATTGGGATTCCCATTCTGCTGCGGAGACGAGGCCGCGGCGGAGGCGGACGGCGAGCCAGAGATAGCTGAGGCCTACACCTAGGACGAAGGCTCCGATGAAGGAGATGAAGACGATGGGGGTGGGCGCTGTGTTGATGCGCATCAGGTGGAGCGTGGTGACGGGCGCGAGGAGCAGGAGAAGGCCGGTGGCGGTGTCGCTTAGGCCGGCGGCGAGTTGGTAGAGGTGGAGGAGGAGCGGGGCACGGGAGTTCATGCGTGGGCGTGCTCCAGGGCTTCTTGTTGTTGTTCGATGGGGACCGGGTTGGGCGTTGCGTTGGGCGCTGCGGCGTACATGTTTCGGGCGAGGCGGACGAACCAGTCGATGGAGGCGGCGGCCATGGCTGCGCCGAGGAGAAGACGGAGGAGGTAGATGGTGTTGCGGGCGGTGCTGGGGACGACTGTGAAGGTGGGGTTGTTGCCTTCGATGTAGCCGGCGCCGAGCATGAGGACGACGTAGAGGAAGGTTGCGCCCTGCCAGGCGAGGAAGGCCCACTTGGCGGCGAAGGCGTTGGAGGTGTCGGGGAGCAGCATGAGGAGGACGAGGATGAGGAGGCTGGTGACGAAGCCTGCCATGGCGAGGAGGGAGTGGCTGACGAGGCCGTCGGTGAATTTGAGGTGATCTAGGACGCCGGGGAGAAAGAGGCTCCAACCGGTGGGGATGAGCAAGGCCCACCAGCAGAGGACGGCGATGCGGTAGAGGCGGGTGCGCGCGGGCCAGGTGAAGGCGGCGTAGTAGGCGGGCATGAGCGGGACCCAGACGAGGAGGCTGCCGAGCGAGAGGAACTGGGTGGGGCGATGGTGGCTTACGTCGCCGCGGCCGAGGAAGAGGCAGAGGAGGGCTTCGATGACGAAGATCGTCCAGCCTGTGCGGATCCAGGTGGCGTTGCGATGGTTTCTGTGCGTGATGCCGTAGGGGAGGAGGAAGAGGATGACGACGATGACTAAGACGGATTCGAGTTGGCTGGAGGCTGTGGGGCCGCCGCTGTCAGGGTTTACGGGTGGGTAGATGGCGGGGTTGGCGGCGGCGTAGATGGCGAAGGGGATGCAGAGGAGGAGGAGGAGGCCTGCGGCTTTGAGGGCGGTTGTGAACCGGCTTTGCTGCTGAAGGGTGTGGAGGAAGGCGGCGGCTAGGACTACCCAGAGGAAGAGGATGGCGAGAGGGAAGAAGATGCGGCTGTAGCCTGTCCAGTCGAGGAAGAGTTTGCCGCTGGAGCCGCCGTTAAGCCAGGAGATGGCGCCGGTGAGGAGGGCTGCGGACCAGAGCCAGACGGCGGTGCGGCTCCACCGTGCGATGGGTGGGCGGTCTGCGGCGTAGATGTGGATGAGCCAGGCGACGAGAGGGAGGCTGAGCCAGCCGTAGAGTTGGAAGTTAAGGTGTACGGGCATCCAGCGGCCGTAGGACCAGGAGGCGGTGAGGCTGTTGGCGGAGGGGATGAGCAGAAGCAGGGCGAGCCAGACACCGATGATGTTCGCGATGGCGAGCCAACCGAGGCCGTGAAGGGCGGCGAGGTCTATGGGCGAAACGATGGTGCGTTCGCGGTAGGCCATTGGCTCGAATTGGGGTGCGGCGTTCATGGGCGGGCTTCTGCGGGGTGCCGGATGGAACTGAGATTGGGTTCGTTGACTTGGCCGTCGCGCATTTCGATGAGGTGGTCGCAGCGTTCGGCGAGGGATCGATCGTGGGTTGCCATGACGAGGGTGATGCCGTCTGTTTTGACGAGGTCGAGGAGGAGGGTGAAGACCTGTTCACGGGTTCGTTCGTCGAGGGCGCCGGTGGGTTCGTCGGCGAGGAGGATTTTGGGTTGATTCATCAGGGCTCGGCAGAGGGCGGTGCGTTGGCGTTCTCCGCCGGAGAGCTTCTGGATCTTCTGATGCTTGCGGTGGGTGAGGCCGGTGCGGGCGAGGAGGTCGTTGAGGCGGGCGTTTGCGTGTCGTGATGGAACGCCGGCGGCGACTGTGGGCAGAAGACAATTTTCTGCGAGGGAGAGATCGGGGATGAGGTTGTGGAGCTGGAAGACGAAGCCGATTTCGTGGCGCAGGAGATGGACTGTGTCGGTGCTGGGGCCCAGGGTTTGATCGCGGATAGTGATGGTGCCCGTGTTCGGGACGTCGAGGGCGCCCATGAGGTGGAGGAGGGTGCTTTTGCCGCAGCCTGAGGGGCCTACGAGGGCTACGGTTTCGCCGGTGAGGACGCGGAGGGAGACGTTGTTGAGGACCTGGATGGCGCCGTCGTCGTAGCTCTTGCTGACGTTGTGAACATCGATGGCTACGGGGGAGGAGGGAGGGCTATTCAAAGCGCAGCGCCTCCACGGCGCGGACGCGCATGGCGTAGAGGGCGGGGTAAAGTGCGCCGAGGATGCCGGTGAGGCAGGCGAGGAGAACGACGAGGAGAAAGACCCAGGGTTGGAGGTCTGCGTTGATGTAGCCGTGGACTGCGGGGATGAGTTTGAGGGTGAAGATGAGGGCGACACCGACGAGCAGGCCGAGGACTGCGCCGAGGAGTGAGACGATGCCGGATTCACCGAAGATCATGCCGCTGATTTGCGTGTTGGAGAAGCCGTTTACGCGAAGGATAGCGATCTCACGGATGCGGGTGAAGACGGACATGATCATGGTGTTGGCCACGCCGAGGCCGCCGAGCAGGAGGCCGCAACCGCCGACTGCCCAGGCAGTCGTCTTGAGGATACGGAACTGGGAGTAGGAGTTGTCGAAGTCTTTGTTCTTGAGAGCGATGAGGTTGGGGTGGGCGCGGTCGAACTGCTGCGAGAAGGTGGGGATGTCTTCCTTGTTGCGGAGCTTGACGGTGACTACGGAGGAGGTGCCTTCCTTGTGGAAGAAGTCCTGGGCGTCAGCGAGGGGCATGAAGACGCCGCCGTCTTCGAAGCCGTTGCGGGTGCGGAGGATGCCGATGACGGTGAAGGAGCCGTGGCCAATGGCTACGGTTTCGCCGAGGCGGGCTTTGAGGAACTCGGCTGCGCGCTCGCCGAGGACGATTTGATGGGGTGCTTTGCCGAAGGTGGCGCGATTGCCGGCGAGCCACTGCCCCTGTTGCAGGCGAGTGTCTTGGGGGACGACGCCGAAGCAGGTGATGATGGGGTGATCGAGGCTGGAGACGATGCCGAAGAGGACGGGGTCGGCGTGCTCTACGAGAGGGGAGTTGCGGAGCTGCTGGATGACGCTATCGGGGACGCTGCTGAAGAAGAGGTCAGAGACGTTTTTCTCGAATACGACGACCTGGCTATCCGCGGCGAGCAGGCCTGCGAACATGCCGACGGCGCCCTGGAGGATGGTGACGACGGTGAGCATGGCGGCCACGCTGAAGGTGATGCCTGCGATGCTGATAGCGGTGCGGAGGCGATGACGGCTGAGGTTGGTGAGGATCAGCTTGAGAAACAACATTCGTTGCTTTCGGTGGGTGCGAGCGTGGTGCGGGTTTCTGCGTCGAAGCGATCGCTTACCTCAGTGAGCAGGCTCAACTGAGGGTTGAGTTGTTGCAAGCGGCGGATGTGTTTTTTGGCGATGGCCGAGAGGCGGTGATGGCGTGCGATGGCCTGGGGAGTGCCTAGTTCGAGGGCGACATTGGGGCGATGGAGAAGTTCGTCGCGGCGGGTTGTTTTGCCGGTTTCAGATGATTCTTTGAGGACATCTTTGAGGTCGTCGAGGGCCTGGTAGCCGAGTCCCCAGAACTGGGCGAGGCGGTGCAGGAGATGACGCTGGGCCTGGGGTGCGCCGCCGAGGATAGCCGGGAGGACAAGGGGAAGACGGATGAGGGAGGCGGTCTTTTCGAGGGCGATCTGCTGCGAGGCGCCGGCGGATGCGGCCGTGACGCCGAAGTGGATGTCGCGGCTTTGGCCGTCGAGAATGCCGGAGAGACCGAGGTAGCGCTCGAGGTATGCGGAGGCTTCGGCGGCATGCTGCGGTCTCGCGGTCTGCATGACCTTCCAGACGAGGGCGTAGGCGCGATTGATGAGGGCGAGCGCGGCGAGGATGGTGGTGCCTTCGCCGTAGAGGTGATGGATGCAGACGGAGCCGCGGCGATCGATGGCGTCATCCATGCTGGGGAGGTCGTCGAAAAGCAGGGAGGCGGTGTGGAAGTATTCGAGGGCGATGGCGAGCTGCTCGGCTGATGTGGAAGGCAGACCGTAGACGGTGGCGATGCCGAAGGCGAGTTCCGCGCGGAAGAGGCTGCCGGGGCGGCTGAGTGTTTCGATCAGTGCACTGCGGAGGTTGGGTTCCACGCCTTGCTGTACGGGCAGGTGCTCACGGAAGGCCCTTTGCAGGCGTGTCTCCGTGCTGCCGAACGGCGCTATGTCCTCTGTCTCACTCATCAGCTATCCAGTCTGTTAGACGAGCCCGTTGGGCGGAAGGCGTACTTATCTTGCCGGGGAAACGGTGCCGGCGAGGTTGAGATCGATGGTGACTTCCTTGCCGACTTTGAGCAGGAAGGTGCTTGGATCCTTAACGCCCCACTGCGCGAAAGGGACGGCGAAGGTTCCGGTGGCGGTGCAGGCGCCGTGATCGATGTGGACGTGCATGGGGACGGTGAGGTCGTGGGGTGTGCCGAGGAGTGTGAAGGCGCCTTGCACGGTGATGGTGGAGTCGCCTTCCGCGGCGAGCTGGCCGGTGTAGGATTTCGGCGCGAAGCTGACGGTGGTGTACTTGTCTGCTTTGAGCTGGTCCTGTGTCATCTTTTTATCGCGTGAGGCTTCGCCGCTGCTTCCGCTCTTCGCGTCGACGTCAATGGAACCGCTCATGGCTTTGGTTTCATCGAAGGTGACGGCGCCGCCGTTGATGTGAAAGGTGCCGTGCACGGCGTGGAGGCTGGCCTGCAGGGTGAACTGCAGGTTTGATTTCGCGGGATCGACCTGAAGGGTTTCCTTCTGCGCGTGGGCAGGCAAATTGCAGAGCAGAGGAAGAAGTGCGAAGGAAGTGAAACGATGTTTCATGTGTTTCCTCTTACAGGGTGTAGGCCCCAGCGAAGGATGGGGAGTTGGCAGCCCAGGATGCCGGATCCACTGTTGCGGAGCCTTCTCCATACTTTTTGATACACCCAGAGGAGAGCGCGGACAATGCGCCGGATGGGTGAGGATGAAGCCCGGGTTCCGCGAGATGACGGCGGCTTCATCCCCTGTCTACTTTGCGCGTTGCGGGTGTGTTCAGCGCAGGGCGGAAGCCAACTGGGGCTGAGGCTCGGGTTGGGGCTGGACGGGGAGTTCGATGAGGATGCGCGCGCCGCCGGTGCTGCGGTTGGCGGCGATGACGGAACCGTCATGACTGCGAACGACAGCGGACACAAAGGCGAGTCCGAGGCCATGGCCCTGGGAATGGGGTCCCTTGATGTAGCGCTCGAAGGCGCGCGGGAGAAGGTCGTCGGGAAAGCCTGCCCCGTCGTCTTCGAGACTGATGGTGACGCGCTCGCTCTGTTTGGCGAGTGTGATGTTGACCACGCGGCCGTTGTCGAGGTGTTTCATTTCGTTATCGAGCAGGTTGGCGATGGTTCTCTGGAGCAGGGCCGGATCGGCCTCGATGAAGACGGGACCTGAGCTTACGAGATGGAGGGTAAGGCCGGCGTGGGCGAAGGAGGGCTCGTAGAGTTCGACCATGGCGTGGAGGGTGGCGTCGAGGTCGATGGATTCCTTGCGCAGGCGAAGGGCATCGGCGGAGGCTTCGGAGACGTCGAGCGAGGTGCTGAGGAGCGAGGTGACGCGATCGAGTTCATCGATGGAACGGATGATGGCTTCTTCGCGTTCTTCGGCAGCGGGGCTCATGAGGGCGAGCTCGAGTTTGCCGCGCACGGCGGTGATGGGGCTGCGGAGATCGTGGGCGAGGGCGTCGGACATCGCGTGGAGTTGCTGGACGGAGGACTCGATGCGGTCGAGCATGTTGTTGAGGGTGAGGGAGAGCCGGGAGATTTCGTCGTGGCGGGCGAGGGCGGGGATGCGGCTGCCGAGGTTGGTGCGGCCGATGGACTCGGCGGTTTCCGTGATGACGTGGACGCGGTGCAGCATGCGGCGGGTGCTGACGTAGACGATGGCCGCACCGAAGCAGATGATGGCGCACCAGAGGGCGAAACACTCTTCGCGCAGATGAAGAAGGACTTTGCGCTCATAGCGGGTGGAGAGCGCGAGATAGATGCGGTCGCCGTTGGAGAGGCGGGCTTCGGCGACGCGAAAGGGAACACCGAAGCCAGCGATGGAGACGCTGTCGGGCTGGCCGGGTTCGACGCGGCTTTGACGGATGGCGGAGACGTCTTCCGTGCCGGAGCCTGCGCCGGTATGGAGCTTGAGCGTGCCGTTGGAGGTGGTTTGCAGGAACAGAACGGCGCGGTTCATGGCGCCGGCGGAGGTGTCGTCGTGGGGGGCTTCGCGGCTGGCGAGCTCGGCGATTTCTTCTACGACCGCGTCGTGGAGTTGATTGGCGGGGGTCTTTTCGACTACGTCGGCGAGGACCCCGAGTTCGCCGGTGAGCCAGGAGTCAGCACGGTTCTGGAGGTCGTGGGCGAGGAAGCTTTGCAGGATCCAGAAGGCGATGGCGGTGCCGATGGCAAAGGCGATGCCTCCCCAGAGGGTGATGCGCCAGGCGGCGGAGCGTGACCTGGGCTCGGC
>CAZZWG010000083.1:8782-13089 GCA_964657685.1 Verrucomicrobia bacterium Tous-C9LFEB
CTTAGCGATCTTTGAGGACATAGCCGACACCTCGGAGCGTGCGGATGAGGGGCTGCTCGCCTTCGGCGTCGACCTTGCTGCGAAGGCGATAGATGTGGACGTCGACGACGTTGGTATCGGGGTCGATGCGGACCTTCCAGACGTGATCCATGATCATGGAGCGTGTGACGACGCGGCCTGCGTTGCGGCAGAGGTACTCGAGCAGCGCGAATTCCTGGGCGGTAAGGCGAAGGGTGCGGGTGCCGCGGGTGGCTTCGCGGCGGAGGAGGTCCATTTCGAGGTCGAGGGCGCGAAGGCGGGTGGTGACGGGCGGGGTGGCGGCGCTGCGGCGGAGGAGATTGCGCATGCGGGCGGTGAGTTCGGCTACGGCGAAGGGCTTGGTCATGTAGTCGTCGCCGCCCTGTTCGAGGCCGCGGACGCGATCGTCAACGGAACGGCGGGCAGAGAGGATGAGGACGGGGGCGGTGACGCCTTGTTCGCGGAGGGAGGTCATGAGGCTGAAGCCGTCGCGGTCGGGGAGGCCGAGGTCGAGGACGATGGCGGCGTAGTCCTGCTCGACGACCTGCTGCTCGGCTGTCTGGGCAGTATGGGCGATATCGACGACGTAGCCGGCCTCTTTGAGACTGCGTGCGATGAAGTCGCCGATGGCTATGTCGTCTTCGATGACGAGCACCCGCATGGAATGAGTTTAGGGGAAGGTCGTGGCGGTGTTCAGGGGAGATGAACGGTGTGTCATCTGAAGGCGAGGTCGCTGCAATCTGGGCTTTGTATACCTTGAGTGCTTGGGGTTTCTGCGCAGGAGCGCCGAATCGAACGATGAATCGAGTTGCGTTGGGTTTGCTTTGTTTTGTGCTGGGCGTGCTGGTGATTCCGGCGGCTGCGTTCGTGTATTTCAAGTCGGGGAGTCCGCCGGTGGCTGTGACGGATCCTGCGTTTCCGTTGGAGAAACAGATCGTGCATGTGCCGCTGAATGCGCGGATTGACCGCGAGGCGCCGCATGGGTCGCCTTTGCAGGCCACGCCGGAGAATCTGGTGGCGGGTGCGGCGCTTTACAAGACGAATTGCGCGTTTTGTCATGGTGTGCCGGGGCATAACTCTGCCTATGCCAACCATATGTATCCGCCTGTGCCGCAGCTGTGGAAGGCGCATGGCCATGGGGTTGTGGGGGTGAGTGACGATCCGGTGGGGGAGACGTACTGGAAGGTAAAGAACGGGATTCGGCTGACGGGGATGCCGGCGTATGCGGACCTGTTGAGTGAGGACCAGATGTGGCAGGTGAGCTTGTTAGTGGCTGCGGCGGATAAGCCTTTGCCGGCTGCGGCACAGAGTGCGCTGGCGCCTTAAGCCTGGCCTAAGCCGGGGCTGTGAGAATTGAGGGGTGCCGCCTTGTGGTTGGGATCGTCTTACACCTGAGCCGCGAATATCCGGCCAAGGTATGTGGATCGCAAGAACGGCCTTGCTTTAGGAGCTTTATGCGTTCTGTGATGGCGTTCGTTGCGCTGCTGGTGCCTGTTGCCGGGCTGGGACAAAGTGCTACGCCTGTTGTTCTTCCGTCCGGCACACCGTTGTGGGTGAAGACCGGCGACACCACGATTCCACTGCGTGATGGGCAGCCGGTGCAGGGGAAGCTGATGTATCCGGTGTATGCGGAGAATGAGATGGTGCTGCCTGCGGGCACGCGGGTAGAGGGTTTGATCTCCGGGCTGGAGGCGGATCATAAGCATCGCGTTGAGGCTCGTTTGCGTGGGGACTTTACGCCTTTCAGCCGGCCTGTTGTGCAGTTTCGTGAGTTGATTCTGGCGGATGGAGAGCACGTGCCGCTGGTGGTGGGGCCGGCTGTGGACGGGGCGCCGGTGATGCAGCTGACACCCCCTCCGGAGCGCAAGGGTGGGTTTCTGCGGCGGGAGTTCGATACGGGTGTGGCGCTGGTGAAGGACCGGGTGCGGCTGGTGACGGCGCCGGGGAAGACGGACCGGTTGAAGCAGTTGTTGTACTCGCAGCTGCCGTACCATCCGCAAAGGATTGCGGCGGGGACGGTATGGACTGTGGATACGACCGCGGATACGGAGATGGCGGCGGTCCCGGCGTCACCGCCCCCTGGGATTGTGCCGGTGGCATTGGCTTCCGGGGCGGATGGAGGGCCGAAGAGCTGGACTTTGCAGGCCTATTTGAGCGAGACGCTTTCTTCGGAAAAGACGAAGGTGGGGGAGCCGATTCGGGCTGTGGTGGCGCAGCCGGTGCTGGGTGCTGATGGTGCGGTGGAGGTGCCGCAGGGGGCGGTGCTGGAAGGGAAGATTACGAGTGCGCGGCCGGCGCGGCGATTTGGGCGAGCGGGGGAGTTGCGATTTGATTTCCGGGAGTTGAGCTTTCCTGGAGAGCCGGAGAAGCAGTCGGTGGAGACGGCTTTGTCCGGAGTGGATGCGATTGGGGGAGCGAACCTGGCGCTGGACCGCGAGGGTAAGGTGAAGCCGAAGCCTCAGGACAAGTTGGTGGTGCCGTTTATCTTGCTAACGCTGGCGGGGAGGCCCTTGGACCGGGATCGTGGGGACAATGCTTTTGGGAAGGATGCTGTGGCGTCGAATAGCCTCGGGGTGCTGGGCTTTATTGTGGGGACGGCGGCGGGGTACCGGAATATAGCGGCGGGGATCGGGTACTACGGGAGTGCGCTTGCGATCTGGAACCGGTGGATCAAGCGGGGGGCGGAGACGACGTTGCGGAAGGATACGCGGTTGGTGGTGCAGACTACGGCGCGGCGGTCCCCGCCGATGAGGAAGAGTGTTGCGGGGGCGGCGTTGTTGCGTTGATCCGCGCGAAGTTGTGAGCGGGAGCGGTTCAGACATTGGTCTCTTGGTCAATGTCGAGCAGGTAGTGCCGTGCTTCTGCGTGGGGCTATGAATGCTGGGTCGGCGTGTAGTCTGGCGACCTTACCCGGCGGCTGAAGCCGCAAAGCCAAAGGCAACTGAAGGCCCGGTTGAAGCCGGGCCCTGACGAAACGAAAGCCTCAGTGGACTGTGATGGCGGGGATGTTTTGATCGCGGACCATGGTGTTGAAGGCGGCTATGTCTTTGGTGTCGATGGAGGCTAGCTTGTCGAGTTGGGTTTGGAGTTGGGCGTTGAGTTGATTGAAGACTTCGAGGCTTTGGGCGGTGGGGGCTACTTCGCTTTGCTCGACTACGCCGAGGACGGCGGCGATCTTGTTGTTGAGCTTGATGGGGAAGTTGAGGGCGTCTTCGTTGGCGCGGAGTTTGGTTTGGTAGAGAGCTTCCTCTACGGCGGTGAGTTCGGTGTTGATGCGTTTGGCTTCGGCGGCTAGTTGCGGGCCTGCGGTGGCGGCGTAGGTGTCGAGTTGTTTGCGTTGCGCGCGGATTGAGATGACGGCGTGGTTGGCGGCGTTGACGCGGTCGGCGATCTGGAGGGCCAGGGCTAGTTGTTTGGTGTAGTCCTCTGGCGTGGCGGTGACGCGGGGGTCGGGTTTGAGGAGGACGGTTTGGGTTTCGGTGTGGCCGTCGGCGGTGAGTTCTATGGTGTAGGTGCCGGGGGTGGCGAGGGGACCGCGGGTGTTGGCGGCCCAGTAGATCATGCCGGGGAACTTCGCGGTGTCGGTGTAGCGGAGGTCCCAGACGAAGCGGTTGAGACCGGGTTTGGTGGTGGGTTTGGGGGTAGGGCGGCGCTCTTCGTCTTCTTCGAGGGCGTCCGGTTCTTTGGGTTCGGGTTTGGAAGATAGCTCGTTGACCAGTTTGCCGGAGCTGTCCTTGATGCGGATGACTACGTCGGAGGTGGGCTTGGCTTTGAGGCTGTAGTAAAGGACTACGCCTGAGGGTGGGTTCTTGCCTGTGGCTGTGCTGCCGCCGCCTCCGCCGAAGCCTCCCCCGCCGATGTAGCGGTAGGTTTCCTTGGGTGGGAAGAGGTGGACGGGGGTGTCGGGGAGTTTGCCGCCGGCAGGAAGAGAGCGGATGAGGGGCATGTCGTCGAGGACGTAGAAGCCTCGGCCTTGCGTGGCGATGACTAGATCGTCGTCGCGCTTTTGGAAGGCGATGTCGGTGATGGGGACGTTGGGTAAGTTGAGTTGGAAGGGGGACCAGGTGTCGCCGTCGTTGTAGCTGATGTAGAGGTGGGCTTCTGTGCCGGCGAGGAGAAGGCCTTTCTGTTTGGGGTCGGGGCGGATGGTGCGGGTGAAGTCATCGGCGGGGATGCCGGTTGTGATGAGTTTCCAGGATTTGCCGAAGTCAGAGGTGCGGTAGAGGAAGGGGCGGTAGTCGTCCTGGAGGTACATCGTGGCGGCGGCGTAGGCGGTGCCGGGGTCGAAG
>CAZZWG010000084.1:0-13059 GCA_964657685.1 Verrucomicrobia bacterium Tous-C9LFEB
GCGCCCAGTAGATGCTCTCCACCTGCGTGATCGTGTAGATCACCTGCTGGCGGAAGGCAGAATCGGCAATGCGCCGGTCATTCTTTGCCTGCACAATGAAGCGCCGGTTGATCCAGGTTCCGAATCCCTGACCCAGGTGTTGTGTCGCCTGCGCCCGAAAACTCGAGGACAACTGCGGATTGAACGTGCTCTCCAGGCTGTTCGTCGTCTGCCGCTGGTTGTCGAACGTGACCGAAAGAAATGTACCTGGCGAAAACCCCTGCTGGTAGCCGAAGTTGTACGTCGCCGTATTGTTCTGCAACGAGTTCGTGCCCGTAAGGAACGTCACGGACTGCGGTGTTGTCGCACGCTCATACTGCAAAGTCCCCGTCAGCACCGGGTCAAAAACCTCCGGCAAGGGCCCGCTGCCATTGGTACTCAACACCAGACCTGAAGCTCCCGTGCTGGCCGACGAAGCGAAGTTCGTTCCCCCCGGCCCACCCCCACCCGTGATCGTCGAGGTCGATCCACCAAGCGTGTTCGTGATCAATCCCGTCGAGACGCCCCGTAGATTCTGCCCTGCCTCGGCGCGCAGCACGTCCGTATCCGCAATGTCCAGGTTGACCCGCGCAATCGCAATGTCATAGTTGTTCTCCAGCGTCAGAGTCACCGCATCTGCCAGGCTCAAATAGATCTTTCCATCGCGCAGCAAATCGCCCAGTTTCGGCGCATTCCCCAACCGCGGCGCGGGATAGTCCTTCGACTGATAGATCCTTAGCGGGTTCGGCCAGAAAGGATTGGCACGGGTGAAGTCCTTCGTTGTCGACCGCATAAACAACGGCTCCGTCAGAACCGGCGCCGGCGCCTGCGGCAGACCGGGTATACCCGTTGTGTCGTTCTGCGTTGCCTGTGGCGGAGCAGGAGCCGTTGGGCTCACCCCTTGCGGCGATGCGCTCGGCACCCCAGGCGTCTGTGCCTGGCCCGGCGCTGTCGCCGCACTCTGCGCCGCGGCTGTCTGCCCCATCGCTCCCCACAGCACGAGAGCCACCACTGCCCCCGCCCGCAGACTCTGCCCTACGCTGCTCCGTTCGTTCACGCGCCATCCTTGCCTGATTACTGGTGCTTGCTTTCACGCACATACGCTCCCACGCAGCGGATAGTTCCGATCGGCGGAGCGCTCAACGATCAAACAAGGCCAGTACAGTCATCTTATCGACGGATTCCCGCGAAACTTGAGAGCGAGGGATAATAAAACCTTTCGCTCGACGGTTCCCCTCCAGCCATGGCCCATTGGAAACTCACCCTCGCATACAACGGCTCCGGCTTCCATGGCTGGCAGATTCAACCCGGCCTCGCCACCATCCAGGGCACCCTCGCCGAAGCGCTCCAGCACATCACCGGGGAAACGGTTCTTCCCCAGGGCGCCGGACGCACCGACACGGGGGTTCATGCCCTCGCCCAGGTCGCCTCCGTCACTCTCGCTTCGCCCATCCCCCCCAGAAACCTCCACCGCGCCCTCAACCGCATCCTCCCCGCCAGTATTCGCATTCTTTGCGCCGAAATCGTTCCCGTCACCTTCCACGCCCGCCACTCCGCACGCGGCAAAGTCTACGAATACCGCATCTTTGAACGGCGTCTGCCCGTCACCGAACCTCACGAGCGCGTCTGCTCCCCCTTCCTTGCGCCCTTCGTCTGGGACTGCCCCTGGCTGCTGTCCCTCCATCCCATGCAGACCGCTGCCCGCTGCCTCCTCGGCACCCACGACTATTCCGCCCTGGCCGCCGGCAGCCGTACTTACGCCACCACCAGGGAGGGCGATCCCGCTTCCCAGCCGAACCCCATCAAGACCATTCAATCAGCCACCTGGGCCCGCAAAGACGACCTTCTTTTCTTCCGCATCCAGGGCTCCGGCTTTCTCCACCACATGGTCCGCAACCTGGTCGGCACCCTCGTAGACGTCGGTCGTGGCAGCCTCACCCCTGACGATCTTCCCCGCATTCTCGCCAGCCGGGACCGCGCGCAAGCCGGCCCAACGGCCCCGGCCAGCGGCCTTTATCTCGACGAAGTCCTCTACCCGCTCGCGTCGCAGCCCCCCACCCTGACCGCACGCGAACTCTCCGGAAGGGTAGCCCAGTGACCCGCACTGTACCCACCCCGGTCACCCTCTCCGACCAGCGCCGCCTCGCTAACCTCGCCGCCGACCCCGCCGTCCACCGCGCTTTTCACTGGCTTCACCTCCATGAGCTGCAACTCCGCCGCTGGCAACTCGAACTCCTCGCCATCCCCGCCCCACCCTTTCACGAAGACGTCCGCGCCGTCTGGTTCTGCCGCCAGTTCCGCACCCTCGGCCTCCGCCATCCCCACATCGATGACGAAGGCAATGCTCTCGCGCTCGCGGGACCACCTCCCACCCCCAACCAGCCCGCCATTTTCCTCACCGCCCACCTCGACACGGTCTTTCCCCCCGGTACCCCCTGCATCCCCTCAGAAGACGGCTCCCGCATCCTCTGTCCAGGTGCCTGCGACAACGCGGCCGGCCTCACCGCTCTCCTCGCGGTAGCTGCCGCCCTGCAGCACGCCGGCCTGGAGCCGCCCCTGCCCGTCCTGTTCGCCGCCAACGTGGGCGAAGAGGGCCCCGGCGACCTCCGCGGCATCCGCCACCTTCTTGCCAGCCAACCCTTCAGCCTCGTTCCCGCCGCCGTCATCGCGCTCGAGGGCGCCGGCAACGCCCTCGTCGTCGACCGCGCCCTCGGCAGCCGCCGCCTTCGCGTCACCGTCACCGGCCCCGGTGGCCATTCCTGGGCCGACACCCGCCGCCCCAACCCTATCCTCGCCCTTAGCGCCGCCCTGCTCGCCGTCGCCCGCATCCCCCTCCCCACCAACCCGCGCACCACCCTCAACGTCGGCACCCTCCATGGCGGCACTTCCGTCAACTCCGTCCCGGAAAGCGCCACCGCCGAGCTGGACCTCCGTTCCACCTCTACCCTCGAACTGGATCGCCTCGAACTCGCCGTGCTCTCTACCCTGTCCGCAGAACTCGACGCTCCCACCCTGACCCTCCCGAAAGCGGGTCCCCGCAGTCATCCCACCTCTCCTCGCAAGCCCACCGGCCTCGACCAGCTCACCCTGGCCGTCGACCGCATCGGCGACCGTCCCATCGGCAGCCTGCCCGCCGACAGCCCCCTCTATACCAGCCTTCGCGCCGTCGACCGCCACCTCAACATCACCACCGAACCCCGCATCGGCTCCACCGACGCCAATCTCCCCCTCGCCCACGGCATCCCCGCCCTCGCCATCGGTGCCGGCGGCACAGGCGGCGCCTTTCACTCCACCGCCGAGTGGTACGACCCCACCGGCCGCGAACTCGCCCTCCGCCGCATCCTCCTATTACTCCTCCACACCTGCGCCACCCTCCTGTAGCGTGCGAGAACAGCTGCAAAAGCGATCCCGGTTGGCCTATCCTTCCGCTCGCGAAAGGGTGGGTTTGGAACACCAACGAACCCTGCAGCCCCGAAGAACCGGGTGCGCCATTCTTTGCGGAAGGCAAAGGGTGGGGTCCAGGCCGCAAACATCTCTCGTAGCCAAACCGCCGGCCCGCTCCCCGCCCCGAAACTCACTCCGCCAAGCCTCCGCTAAACTCAACCAGTGCCCCCAAAAATCCTCAGCGCAACCCTCCTCGCGCTTACCCTCAGCGCTCATGCCCAACGCTGCCCCCCTGCTAAAACCATCTTCTACAACGGGGACATCCTCACCGGCGTAGGCCTCCACGCCGTAGACGACCATTCCACCCCCCAGCGGATCCAGGCCCTCGCGATAACCGGCGACCGCATCACCGTCGCCGGTACCAACGAAAACGTACTCGCCTGCGCCACCCCCAACACCACAAAGGTCGACCTCCACGGCGCCTTTGCCATGCCCGGCTTCAACGACGCCCACACCCACATGGCCATGGCCGGCCAACAACACCTCCACGTCGACCTCGTCGGCGCCCGCTCCCTTGCCGAAATGCAGTCCCGCATCCGCGCCTATGTCGCCGCCGCCAAACCCGGAAGCTGGATCCTCGGTGGAGGCTGGGACCACACCCTCTGGCCCTCAAAGACCCTGCCCGCAGCCGCCGACCTGGACACCGCCACCGGCAGCCACCCCGCCTACTTCGACCGCGTCGATGGCCACATCGCCGTCCTCAACACCGCCGCCCTCCACGCCGCCAACATCACGCGCCTTACTCCCGACCCTCCCGGCGGCAAAATCGATCGCGCCCCGGACGGCACCCCGACAGGCATCATCCGCGAAGCCCCGGCCCTCGCCCTCATCCAAAAGGTCCTCCCTAAACCCGACTACGATACCCGCAAACGCGCCCTGCAACTCTCCATCGAAGATGCCCTGAGCCACGGCGTCACCAGCGTCCAGGACTTCAGCGACTGGGACGACTGGCTCGTCCTCGAAGAATTCGAACACACCGGAAACCTCCCTCTCCGTTTCGCCGAGTGGATCGCCTTCGACCTCCCTCTCCCCATCCTTCAACAACGCCGCGCCAGTCACCCCGGGGATGATCTCTTACTTCACCTAACCCAACTCAAAGCCTTCATGGACGGCAGTTTAGGTTCCCGCACCGCCGCCCTCGAAATTCCCTACACCGACGATCCCGAGAACGCCGGCCTCCCCCGCTATAACCAGGAGAAACTCAACCAACTCGCCACCCAACGCGCCCAGGCCGGCTTCCAGCTAGGCTTCCACGCCATCGGCGACCGCGCCAACAACATGGCCCTCAACGCCTTCGAGGCCGCCGGGCAGGTAGCCACCGTTTCCGCCCGGTCCTCAGCATGCGAGGAACAGTTGGTAGCGAAACACTCTGAGCTTTGTACGGCGGACCCGGGCAATCGCTACCGGGTAGAACACGCCCAGGTCGTCACCCCCGACGCCTTCGACCGCTTCCACCGTCTCGGCGTCATCGCCTCCATGCAACCCAGCCACCTCCTCACCGACATGGCCTGGGCCCCTGCGCGCCTCGGCCCCGAGCGCTCGAAATACGCTTACGCCTGGCGCTCCTTCCTGGACCACCACGTTCCCCTCGCCTTCGGCACCGACTACCCCGTCGAATCCATCAATCCCTTCCGCGGCCTCTACTCCGCCGTCACCCGCCAAAACGAAACCGCCACCCAAACCTTCCACCCCGAACAAAAACTCACCCTCGACGAAGCCCTCTACGCCTACACCCAGGCCTCCGCCTACGCCGAGTTCCGCGAAACCATCAAAGGCCGCCTCGAACCCGGCTTCCTCGCCGACCTCATCGTCCTCGACCGCGACATCACAAAATCCACCCCGGAGGACCTCCTCCAAACACAAGTCCTCCGCACCGTCGTAGGCGGCCTCACCCGCTACCAGGCCAACCTCATCGACGAAGGAAAGAAGCCTTGACCTGACCGTGTAGGCCCCTGAATGTCGGATACCTCCATGGCAGTAGCTCAACGTTGAACGTCGCTGTAGTGCAACACCAGGAACCAGCCTTCCAAGTCGGCCTTCGCCGTACCCCGGAAACGACTCATCCCGCGCTGGCTTCCCTCCGGGCATGCGGCGCTCGGGTGGAACGCAATATCCAAACCCGTCACGTCTGCTGACCCCGCCCACCTCCGTCCGTACTACGATCAAAGACTCTTCTCCGCCCGCCGATGCCCACCCAAAAGCGCCAAAACCTCACCGCCCACCTCCTCCTCATCGCCGTCACCCTCGTCTGGGGCTGCACCTTCCCGCTCGTCAAAGCCGCCCTCCGCGACGTCTCCCCGCTCCTCTTCAACCTCCTCCGCATGGCCCTCGCCTCCGCCCTCCTCCTCGCCGCCAACCACCGCACCCTCCGCTCCCTCACCAAACCCCAACTCCAACTCACCGCCCTCGCCGGCCTCCTCCTCGCCCTCGGCTACGAACTCCAAACCACCGGCCTCACCCACACCACCCCCTCGAAATCCGCTTTCCTCACCGGCCTCGTCGTCGTCTTCGTCCCCCTTCTCAGTACCCTCCCCGGCCTCCGTGCCCCCCAAACGCCACGCCCCCATGCCGCCGCCTTCTTCGGCGCCCTCATCGCCTTCACCGGCATCGTCCTCCTCACCAGCGAGCCCCATGCCGGCCTCGCTCTCCTCAGCGGCATGCACCTCGGTGAATGGCTGACCCTCGGCTGCGCCCTCGCCTTTGCCCTCCACCTCCTCACCCTCGCCCGCGGCGCCAGCCACATCCCCGCCCGCGCCCTGGGCACCCTGCAGATCGTCTTCGCCACCGCAACCATGCTCATCTTTCTCCCCCTTGACCACCCATTCCGTCTCCACTTCAATCCGACCGTCGTAGCCGCCCTCGCCGTCACCTCCGTTCTCGCCACCGCGGCCGCTTTCACCATCCAAAGCTGGGCCCAGCAACACCTTCCCGCCTCCCACACCGCCCTCATCTTCACGCTGGAACCTGTCTTCGCCTGGCTCACTTCTCTGCTCTTTCTGGGCGAGCACCTGGGCCCCCGCAATCTCACCGGCGCCGGCCTCATCCTCCTCGGTATCCTGCTCGCCGAACTCGGGCCAACGATCCTCTCCCAGGCGGGTATCCTACCCATGGAACCCTAGCGCGCCTCCCCGGCGACTTTTCGCCCGGAAACGCGTCTACTAAATGATTCGAGGAAACGGTGCGTCCGCTGAAATCGCGTCCGCTTTCTCACCAGGATTTCGGCCCACAACCCGCGCAAGAGGAATCAAATACCCATGTCACTCACGCATAGCCCGGACGGTGATCTCCGCTCCCGCCTTCGCCAACGCTTCACTCCCGCGACCACCTTCGCCACCCTCGGCGCACTCTCCGCTCTCGTGCTCGCCGGATCCCTTCTCACCGGGAAAGTCAGCGGCAAAGAAGCGCAGCAGGCCATCAACTCCACCGACGCCCGCCCTCTCACCATCCCCAACCCCGTCACACTCTCCAACGGCTTCTCCGCCATCGTCAAACAGGCGTCCCCGGCCGTCGTGAACATCAACACCGAATCCACCCCCAAGCAGCAGCCCAACCCCGGCCGGCGCAACCGCCGCGCGCTCCCCAACCCTGACGGCGGAGAAGGTGGCGGCGACGGCAATGACATGCAGGACTTCCTCAACCGCTTCTTCGGCGGTGGCCAGGGTGGGGGACAGCCCGAGGCTGGCACCCGCCGCGCTCTCGGCTCCGGTTTCATCGTCGACCCGCGCGGCTACATCATCACGAACAACCACGTCATCGACAAAGCCGACCACATCTACGTCAAGCTTTCCTCCGATCCCGATAACCCCGCCGATCCGGGCCGTCCCGCCAAACTCGTCGGCACAGATCCCTCTACAGACATCGCCGTCATCAAGATCGAAGCCAAAGAGACCCTCCCCACGATCAAGCTCGGGAACTCTACAGGCGCCCAGGTCGGCGACTGGGTCCTCGCGATCGGCAGCCCCTTTGGCCTCTCGAAGACCGTCTCCGCCGGCATCGTCTCTGCCCTGAACCGCTCCAACCTCGAGGGCGGCGGCGCCGAAGGCGGAAGTCCTGACCAGGGTCAGTTCCAGCACTTCATCCAGACAGACGCAGCCATCAACCCCGGCAACTCCGGCGGTCCGCTCGTTGACATGGCCGGCGAAGTCATCGGCATGAACACCGCCATCTACACACAATCCGCCGGCTCCGAGGGCGTAGGCTTCGCCCTGCCCTCCAACACCCTCATCAACGTCTACAACCAGCTCATCGGACCCAGTCACAAGGTCATCCGCGGCTCCATCGGCATCTCCTTCCAGGCACAAGCCAGCTCGGCCGTCAGCCGCGTCTACGGCTTCGCCAACGGAGGCGTCCGTATCTCCACCGTGACCCCCAACGCACCGGCGGCCAAGGCGGGCCTCAAGCCCGACGACATCATCACCTCCGTCGATGGCAAGCCAGTCAAGGATGGTGACGAACTCGTAGCCATCGTCTCCGAGAAGGCCCCCGGCTCTACCGTGCGCCTGGGTTACGTTCGCGACGGCAAGCCGCAAACAGCCGAGGTCGGCATCATGGATCGCTCCAAACTCACCAGCGATCAGGACAAAACCCCGGAGGACAGCAGCCCTGAGGTCTCCGACGCCGGACAAACCAAGCTCGGCATCACCGAACAGCCCGTCCCTGCCAACCAGGCCTCCAAGCTCGGTATCCGCGGCGGTGTTATCGTCACTGCGGTCCGTCCCGGCTCCTTCGCCGAGGACATCGGCCTTAGCCCCGGCGCCATCATCGTCGCCATCAACCGCAAGCCTGTGAACAGCGAAGCCGACTACCGCGCGATCGTCAACGGCATCAAGAATGGCGACGATGTTGTCTTCGCCATCCGCGATCCACGCAATCCGACCGGGGGCGAATCCCTCCTCGGCGGCACGCTCCAGTAACCTGTTCGCTGCACAACAAAGGGTGCACTCCGCCAAGGGTGCACCCTTTTCTTTTCCTATGTTCTCCAGACGCTACGTCTTTCAGGTCACAAGGGGTTGCCCAAAACGGAAACACTGAAGTAACCTGACCTACGTTGTGCAGTGGAGCACACCTTGTGTACGGTGCCCCGGGTCCCCAGACGTTGCAAGCCATCGTCCCAATGGTCCGGCCCGCATCGCCCATCGTCCCTCGTTTCAGAAAGCCTCTTCGGGCCTTTCTTTTCACTCTTCAGCACGAGGTCTTCCATTTGATCCTTCTGCGCCGCAGCCTTCCAGCCCTTTCCCTCGCAGCGAGCTTCCTCCTCTCCGTTCCCGCCGTTGCCGCGACCATCCGTCCCCATCACCGCTCCACCACGAACGCGATGGTCCGGCGAACCGCCTCAACCCGCTCGGCGCACAGCCCCGGCCACATCGCGGAGCGTCCCTCCTACGGCATGACCACCGAGCGCGCTTCCGAGATCCAAAGCGCTCTCATCCAGCGCGGCTACCTCACCGGCGACCCCACCGGGGCCTGGGACGCCACCTCCATCGCCGCCATGCAAAAACTGCAGTCCGACAACGGCTGGCAAACCAAATTCGTCCCCGATTCCCGCGCCATCATCAAGCTCGGACTCGGTCCCAGCACCTCTCCCGCGCCCAGTGCAACTGCCGCGGCCAGCCCACAAACCGCCCAACTTCCCACTACGAACTAATGCAGGGCCAGAGCTTTCCACCGCGGGAAACGTCAGCACAGTGCAGAAAGGGAGCCTCTCAGGGCTCCCTTTCTGCATTCTCCTGCTTCCCTGCTATTGTTTCACTTCAATCACCAGCTTACCCACCTGCTGGTTTGACTCCAGGTACTCGTACGCCTTCTTTGTATCCGCCAGGGAGAACGTCTTCGCCACCTTCGGCGTGAAACGCCCATCCGCCAGCCGCTCGTAAATCCACTTCTTGGCCTTTTCCAGTTCCTCCGGCCGCCGAATCACCTCATGCAGCGTATAGCCCCGTATGGACAGCGATTTTCCCAGCGCATCCATCAGCGGAAACGGCGTAGGCTGCAGGGACAACCAGCCATACTGATACACAATCCCGTCCACCGCCGCAGCCTTTGTGAGCGTCTCCAGGTAGGGACCCGCCACCGGATCGAAGATCAGGCGCGCCCCTTTGCCGCCGGTGATCTCCTTCACCTTCTCCGGCAAATCTTCTTCACCCGTAGCGATCACGAAGTCGGCGCCCAACGCCAGCAGCTCTTCCTTCTTCTCGCTGGTCCGCGTCGTCGCGATCGCCGTCCCACCCTCTGCTTTCACAATCTGGATCGCCGCCAGTCCCACACTGCTTGACGCCGCCGTAATAAGGGCGAAGTCGCCGGTCGTCACCTTGCCATGGAACACCAGCGCTCCATAGGCAGTCATGTACTGCATCCAGACCGCCGCCGCCGCCGACGCTGACATCGACTCCGGCACCGCTGCCAATGAGTACGCCGGCACAACAGCTTCCTCGGCCAGCACCGGGTATGTGTTCATCGAGTACCCCGGTACGGTCCCGAAGCGCTTGCCCACCAGCGACTTGTCGCCGCCAGGACCCACGGCCGTCACCACCCCCACAGCCTCATACCCAAGACCCGAGGGCAACTGCGGCTGTTCCATATAGTGACCGTGAAAATACATGCTTTCGGCCCGGTTCAACCCCACCGCCTCCACCTGCAGCTTGACCTCACCCTCGCCCGGCTCCCGCACCTGCACATCCTGCAACTCCAGAACTTCCGGCCCACCCAGCTTGCTGAAACGAATACCCTTTGGCATACGATCCTCCAGCCCAAGGGATGCCGCCGGCCCCACCCACGATGCGACTCAGTTCCTGGCAAGGCGCGCTTCCCTGATCCCGTCAGGCCGGCGTAACGCTTTCAGGTCATAGTGCGAACCCTTGCCTTCTGCGAAGATCAACCCATTCCTGGGCACCAACAAGGAACCGGGCCGGAGCTTTCCCCATGCATCGCAAAAACCGAATCAGCGCAGCCCTGGGTGTCAGCTTCTCCCTTGCCGTCCTCTTCGCTCTCGGCTGCTCTGACGCCGGCACCATCACTCAGAATCCCGCACAGCCCGCCCTGGTCAAAGGCAACTGGCAGGTCACCTCCACCTCGCCGATGGCAGCCCGCCTCCCCGCCTTCTCCGGCAACATCACCACCCAGGCCGGCAGCACCACCGCCGTCGTGCATACCCAGTCCGCCACCGCGTGCATCGCACCGGCCACCAGCTTCAATCTCGCGGGCGCCGCGGATGAAAAAGGAATTCTCACTCTTTCCGGCCCCGTCGCCAACGGCACACTCACCCTCACGGGCGTCATCGCCGCCGACGGCAAGTCCCTTACCAACGCCAGCTACATCGTCGTGGGCGGCGCCTGCGCCTTCCCGCAGACCGCCCAGGCGAACGCGCAGGCCTTCCAGCCGCTCACCGGCAACTACGCGGGCACCTTCGCCGATAACGCAGGTCAGGTTGCGCAGGTCACCGCCAACTTCTCCCAGTCCACCACCCCGGACACCAACGGCAACTTCACCCTCGCCGGATCCGCGGCCGTCTCCAACAATCCCTGCTTCCCCACCACCGTCCCCGTTTCCAACACGCAGGTCACCGGCGGCACCTTCACCTTCACCTACGCCGCCAACGGCTCCAGCGTCACCGCTACCGGCACCTTCTCCCCCGACGCCACAACCCTCACCGTCTCCCAATGGACCTCCAGCGGGACTTGCGGAGCCGACACCGGCGTCCAGTCCACCCTGACCCGCGCCGCCAACTAAACTCCCGCACCAGCAAACAAGGCCCGCCGTCCGCGCGGGCCTTTCCCATCTCTGCCGAAGACCTCTCAACACAAACATCTCCATCCTGTCGGAAACTTTGTGGTACAAAGTGAATGGCCCTATCCGCACCCAAAAACACGAGCCAATCTACGTCCAAACACTTTGCGATACAAAGTCAGTTAAGAGGAAAACATCATGACGAGCGCAGCCCTTCCATCCTTCGCATCCCACCCCGCTTCGACCACCCGCTCGATGGGCGTCAAACTCCTTCTAATCTGCCTCCTGGCCGTCCTTATGGCCATTCCCGCCTTCCTCGTCAGTGGCCTCGTCGACGAACGAAGCCAGGGCGCCCAAAGCTCCACGCAGGTCCAGAACGCGCAACCCGCTGAGCAGCACCATCTCCTCGGCTCCCCCATCAAACTGGTCGATTCCTACCGCTCCGTCACCCGCTCCCTCAAGTACATCCTGCTCTTCCTCGGGCTTGTCTTCCTCACCTACTTCGTCTTCGAGGCCACCACCGGCAAACGCGTTCATCCTGCCCAATACGTCCTCGTCGGCACCGCGCAGCTCATCTTCTACCTGCTCCTTCTCTCCCTCTCCGAGAAGATCGGCTTTGACGGCGCATTCCTCCTCGCAGGTTCTGCCACCGTGGCCCTCCTGGCCACCAACGCAGGGTGGATCTTCGCCAGCAGGCGGCAGGGAACACGCGCGCTCGCCACCTTCAGCCTGCTCTACACCCTGATTTACCTGCTTCTGCGCCTCGAAGATGACGCTCTCCTCATCGGTGCCGTCTCCAGCTTCCTGGCCGTGGCTGCGGTCATGTACTTCACCCGCGGCATTGATTGGTACAGCTCCCTCGCCGGCCTCAACGGCCCGGAGCTTCAGCCCCTGGTCCCCCACCCTCCACAACCGCGAGCGCAATAGCCCTGAGCAGGCTCTCGTTGACTACCCAACCCCGCAACCCTAGCCTTACCCATGTGCCCTCCCCCCAGCCGCACCGCTCCCCGCCCCATCGCGACCCCGCGCTCGATGGCCTGCGGGGAGTAGCGGTTCTGCTCGTCTTTCTCTTTCATTACGGGGGAGGTCTACACGCCGGCAACCCCTTCGTCCGTGCCCTCGGTTACCTGACGCAAGCAGGCTGGATCGGCGTCAACCTCTTCTTCGCCTTGTCGGGTTTCCTCATCACGGACCTCCTCATCACCCCTCTTCTGCAGACTCCCTCACCCATTCGGGTCCTCAAGAATTTCTACACGCGACGCATCCTCCGCATCTTCCCCCTCTACTACGCCGCGCTGATCGCCTGCGCCGCAGCCGCACTTCTCGCCGGCGCCCACCTCCTTCAGCTAAGAAGCCTTCTTCTCTATAGCTTCTTCCTGCAAAACCTCCCGCCCTTCGTCAACGCCGCGCTGAAAACCCCGCAGCCCCTCCCCGTCTTTCACCTCTGGAGCCTCGCCGTAGAGGAACAGTTCTACCTCCTCTGGCCCTTTCTCCTCCTCGCCGCCCGCACACCGCGCCGAGCCCTCCACCTTACCCTCTGGCTCTTCGCCCTCACTACGCTGTCTCGCGCCCTCCTCTTCAACCCGCACCTTCTCCCTTTTCAAGTCGCCCAAACCTACGCCACCTTCCTGCCCTTCCGCGCCGGTGCCCTCACCCTTGGCGCGGCGCTCGCCCTCGGCCGCAGCATCAGCCTCTCAACCCCATCGCCCACCTTGCCCCATCTCTCAAGCCCGCATTCCCCAGGTAGTCTCACCACCTCCCCGAGGACTCTCCTCCTCACAGCCATCGCCGCACTCACCCTCCTCCTCGCCGCCGCCCGCCTCAACGGTTCCTTTCTCCTCGATACCCCCACCGCCTTCTCCCTCACCCTCCCCG
>CAZZWG010000085.1:0-12810 GCA_964657685.1 Verrucomicrobia bacterium Tous-C9LFEB
TCGTCTCGTCAGGGCCCGGCTTCAGCCGGGCCATTCAGAGCCAAACCAAACTCGGCTTTAGCCACCGGGTAAGCTCCTAGGACCAACAGATCACCTTAAAAGCGTCCTTGCCTCGTGATAGCCGAAGCGAACGCCCCAACGCACCAGCCTCGCAATAGCCGAAGCAAACGCGCCAACGTCCTTGCCTCGCCATAGCCGAAGCCAACGCCCCAACATACCGGCCTCGCCCATAGCCAAAGCCAAAGCCAACATCCTCGTCTCGTCAGGGCCCGGCCTTCAGCCGGGCCATTCAGAGCCAAACCGAACGCGGCTTTAGCCGCCGGGGTAGGTCCTAAGACCAACAGATCACCTACAAAGCAAACGCATCAGCCCACTGAAACAATCACCCTGGGACTGCTCTTAGCCCGGCAATCCCAGCCAGGTCAAACCGCAACAAACCCAACCCACACCATCGGCCTAGCCAGGACGCATGAAAACGAAACACTTCACTCGCCTTCCCATGTACCCTTATCCCCACGCCGATGCCGCAAGCCCCCGCCACCCTCAAATCCAAGCAGCACTTCGAAATCCTCGACGGCCTCCGCGGCGTCGCCGCCCTCCTGGTCGTGGCCTTCCACACCTGCGAAGCCAACAACGGCGGCAGCCGCTTCCGCCAGATCATCAATCACGGCTACCTCGGCGTCGACTTCTTCTTCCTCCTCTCCGGCTTCGTCGTCGCCTACGCCTACGACGACCGCTGGCCCCGCATGTCCCAGTGGGACTTCTACAAGCGCCGCCTCATCCGCCTCCAGCCCATGGTCATCATGGGCAGCCTCATCGGCGCAGCCCTCTTCTACCTCCAGAAATCCAAAGCCTTCCCCCTCGTAGCCACCACCCCACCCTGGAAAATGCTCCTCGTCATGCTCGTGGGCTGCACCCTCCTTCCCCTCACCCCCGCCCTGGACATCCGCGGCTGGGACGAAATGCACCCCCTCGACGGCCCCGCCTGGTCCCTCTTCTTTGAGTACGTCGCGAACATTCTTTACGCCCTCGGCCTCCGCAAACTTCCCAAATCCGCCCTGGCAGCTCTCGCCTTCCTCTCCGCCATCCTTCTCTTCTACGTAGCCGTCCTCGGCGAAGGCGACGTCATCGGCGGCTGGGCCGTCAACCAAAAACAACTCACCATCGGCTTCGGACGCCTCCTCTTCCCCTTCACCGCCGGCATGCTCCTCATGCGGCTAGGCAAACGCATCCACATCCAGCACGCCTTCATCCTGTGCAGCCTCCTGCTGATCCTCACCTTCTCCCTACCCCGCTTTGGCGGCACCCAACACCTCTGGATCAACGGCCTCTACGAATTCCTCGTCATCACCCTCATCTTCCCCGTCATCGTCGCCGCCGGCGCAGGCGACAGCGTCACCGGCAAACGAGCCACCCAGCTCTGCACCTTCGCCGGAGCCATCAGCTACCCCCTCTACATCACCCACTACCCCCTCATCTACATCTACACCGGCTGGATCGTCGACCACCCCAACCTGCCCGCCACAGAACGCCTCGCCGTCGGCATCCTCCTCTTCCTCACCGCCATCACGGTCGCCTACGCCTGCCTCAAGCTCTACGATGAACCCGTCCGCGCCTGGCTGACCCGCCGCTATCTCGCCAGGCCCGTACCTGTCCGTCATTGACCGCAAACCCCATCTCCAGTAAACTCATGTAGTTTGGCAAAGCAGTCCGCACCTTGACTGCGAAGGCTGAAGCCGTCCCGCGCATCGCACCAGGCGCCGGCACCTTCGGCAAGGGGTAACCCACCAAGGCAAGATCCTGAGAAGAACGCCCCAGCGCCCGTAGGCGCGGGCGATTGAGGTTGGCATCATGTACGCAGTCATTCGCACCGGCGGCAAGCAGTACCGCGTCGCCCCAGGCGACACCCTGAAAGTCGAAACCGCCGCGCACGAGAACGGCACCCTCGAGTTCGCCGATGTCCTCGCCGTCTCCGGCGAAGAAGGCAAGTTCGAGCAGGACCTCAACGGCGCCAAAGTCACCGCCTCTGTCGTCGGCGAGGGACGCGGCGAAAAGATCCTCGTCTTCCACTACAAGCGCAAAAAGCAGTACAAGAAAATGCAGGGACATCGTCAGAATTTCCTCGAAGTGAAGATCAACGCCATCCACGTCGGCGGACGCACCTTCGAGGCTGAACAAAAGGCAGCAACACCAGGCTCCGCGGCCGCTGCCGCGCAGGAGGCATAGCAATGGCACACAAAAAAGGCTTAGGCAGCTCTAAAAACGGCCGCGACTCCAATGCACAACGGCTCGGCGTCAAGCGCTTCGGCGGTCAACTCGTCACCGGCGGCTCCATCCTCGTCCGCCAGCGCGGCACACCGCTCAAGGCCGGCAAGAACGTAGGCCGCGGCTCCGACGACACCCTCTTCGCCAAGATCGACGGCATCGTCCGCTTCGCAGATCGTGGCCAACTCGGCCGCTTCGTCTCCATCGATCCCGTCGCAGCTCCCGTCGCCGCCACCACCGCAGCCTAATTTTTCTCGGCCCAGCCGGACTGGCGCAGCAAGCCTCGCTCCTCGCGAGGCTTTGCTGTCTGCATTCCTGACCAATGCTTATACTGGCTCTGCGAGCACACTCATGCAGCCCTTCCTCCTCGAAAAGCAACTCGAAGTCGCGGAAATCTGCCGCAAGCACCACGTTCAGCAACTCTTCGTCTTCGGCTCTGCAGCCCGCGATGACTTCGATCCACTTAGAAGCGATCTCGATCTCCTGGTTGAATTCGAGCCAGGCTATATCCCCAAGTCAAGCTGGCTGACACTCGACATGGAAGTCGAATTGGAAGAACTGTTTCAACGCAAGATTGACTTGCTGACTCCCGGCTCTCTCCGAAACCCGTACCTGGTACGCCAGATACACTCGGACCGGCAGGCCATCTATGCCGCGTGACCGCGAGCTCTACCTGCACGACATACTGACAGCCATATCGCAAATCGAGTCATTCACCGCGAATATGACGCGTGAAAGTTTCAATGTCGACCCACTTGTAAGTGCTGCGGTCGAGCGAAAATTTGAAATCATCGGGGAAGCCCTGAAGCAGCTGGAGACTTACTTCCCGGGAAGCACTTCCTCTTTTCCAAAGGCAAAGTCAGCCATCGGTATGCGGGATCGGCTCGCACATGGCTACTTCGCAACAGACTTAGGCATTCTGTGGGCAGCCATCGAAGGGGAACTTCCACCGCTCAAGGCCGCTGCAACCAAGGAACTCCCTTATATCTGCCAACCATCTCAGGAGTCCTAGCCGCAGTTTGGCTCCTACAACGGCCAGCTCTTTCGCTCCAGCGTAAACACATCCCGCGTCGTGCAATACCCACCACCTCCATGCATCCGCCCGATCAGCCGCATCTGCGCCGGATCGATGTGCAGCCTCTCCACATCCTCAAACGCCGACGTGCGCACATGCACGCAAACAATCCGTCCCAGCAGGATTGTGCTGGACCCACCCGGCTCCAGCGTCTCAAACAACCGGCACTCCAGCGCCACCGGTGATCCCGCAATCCGCGGCACATCCACCATCCGCGAGGGAGCCAGCTCCAGCCCCGCCAACCGGGTCTCGTCCGTTCCCCGCGGCGCATTCGTCGCCGTCGTATTCATCGCCTCCGCAAGCTCCTCGGGCACCATGTTCACCACAAACTCCCCGCGCTCCCGTATGAACGTCAGCGTATCTTTCCCGTCACGGTCCGGCGCCTTCGAAAAACTGATCGCCACCAGCGGCGGATCGGAAGACAAAATATTGAAAAACGAGTACGGCGCCGCGTTGATGTCCCCCGCCTTGTTCTTGCTCACCACCCAGGCAATCGGACGCGGAAGAATCACCGACGCCAGCAGCTTGTAGGCATCGCCCTTCCCCATCGTTTCCAGGTCAAAGTGCGAGAAGTCGGCAGGGGGGAGGGGCGATACGGCGTTCAGCATAATCCTTAGATGAAGCTCCGCCGTTCCTGTTGCGCAAAACACCATCGTTGCGGTCATCCAGGAACGGTCCCTGGTTACGAAAGTGTTTCTTCCAAGCAACACCTGCGGATGATACAAAGAAGCACCACTACAACTTTTGTTCGTCGGAGCTTCTTGCATGGGATCCAGGTACTTTCACCAGGTCTTCACGGGCCTACTGTTTGGCGCAACCCTCACCTCCACGCTCTTCGGGCAGGCCAAACCCACGCTCACAGCCCCTGTCGCCGCCACGGAACCCGTCAGCTTTGAAGTCCTCATTCCGCAACAGCACCGCGCCGAACTCAACGCCCTCCTCGAAGACCTGAACAACGCCGCATCGCCCAATTACCACCATTGGCTGAAACCGGCCGAGGTCCAGGCCCGCTTCGGTACCGATCCCGCCAAAGTCGCCGCCATCCAGAAAGAGCTCAGCAATTACGGCCTGACCTCCACCCTGACCTCCCCACACATTCTGCGCGTCTCCGGAACCGCCGCCGCCGCCCAGAGCGCTCTCGCAACTACACTCTTCCACGGCGTCAACGCCAAAGGAAACCCGGTCCTTGTTGCGTCCCAGCAACTCAGCGCCCCCGCTTCTCTCGCCGCTGTCGGTGCCGTGGTCAGCGACCTTTCCGGGGTCGTTCGCATGCATCACACGACCCAGAAACAGGCACTTCCGGACAACCGCTACTCGACCGCGGGCCCCTACTGGTTCACCGACCTGAAACAGGCCTACGACTGGCCTGGTTACGGTGTGCTGACCGGCACCGGAACCACCATCGCGGTGCTCGTTGACGGTAGCTACAGGCAGGCGGACATGGACCTGTACTTCAATCACGAAGCCCTTCCCTCCCCCAGCTTCAGTGAAGTTCTCGTCGACGGAGGAAGCCCCTTCAACCTCGTCAACGGTACCGGGGAAGCCGAGCTCGACATGCAGCAGTCCGGCGGCATGGCCCCGAATGCCAAAATCATCCTCTACAGCATCCCCGATCTATCCGACCAGTCCATCGTCGACGGCCTGGCGCAGATCATCACCGACAACAAAGCCGACGTCGTCAACATGTCCTTCGGCGGTTCGGAGCTCGGCTACACCCCCGTATATAACGACGGCGCAAACTTCACCTCCACCCTCCGCTTCGAAGATGATCTCTTCGCCGAGGGCAACGCCCAGGGCATCACCTTCGTCGCAGCCTCCGGCGACCAGGGCGCCCTCAACGTCCCAGCCCCGGACTGCTTCTTCACCACCAATAATCCTTGCGGCACCTTCCTTGCCTCGGCAGACTTCCCGGCCTCCAGTCCGCACGTCACCGGTGTCGGTGGCACCAACCTCCAAACCACCTATAGCCCCGGCAGTCTTCGTTCGGCTTACGTCTCCGAAGATGCCTACGCCAACCCCCTCACCGAGGACATCTTTTACGGAACCTACGCTACCGGCGGCTACTGGGGCTCCGGCGGCGGAAACAGCGTCATCTTCGCCAAACCCTCCTACCAGACCCTGGTCTCCACCGGAAGCAATAAACGCACAGTTCCGGATCTGGCCCTGCACATGGGGGGCTGCCCCGGCGGCGCCATCTGCACTGGGCAGGAAAGCGCGGATGTCGAGGCCCTCAACGGCAACTTCTACCTTGTCATCGGCACCAGTGCAGCCGCGCCCGACTTCGCCGGTCTCACCGCTCTCAATATCGAGCGGTTTGGTACCCGTCTCGGCAATGAGAATCCCTACATCTACACCCTCGCCGCCGCCCAGAAGAGCGGAGCCCTGGGCTACAAGGTCTTCCACCAGGGCATCCCCGGCTACAACGGGTTCTACAGCTCGGGCAACGAAGGCTACAATCGCGTGCTCGGCAACGGCACCCTCTACGGTAAGGATTTCCTTCTCGCCCCCACCGTTCCGTCCGCCGGGGACCCCGGGACACCCTCCAACCCCTAACCCTCAAGCCCAAACAAGCCAAAGGCCGGAGCGCATGCTTCGGCCTTTGCACTTCCATCAACACCTTCGAATCGACCGCCAGCTAACGACTCACAATACCTACCCGGAACGGCGGCTTTGCCGACTCCGCAGGCTCCTGCATATAGACTTCAGACGTCTTCGCCGGATCGTACCCGCGCCATAGCCAGGTCATCTCCTCCGCGAACTCCGCCCCACCCTCCCCGGCCGTGTGCGGTCCCTTCCCAAACGAAAAATGGAAGTCATACCCCTTCAACTTCAACCCATTCGCCATCCGGATATTCGCCAGCGGCCATGATCCATAGTTCGGGTTCTCCTGATCGTTAGCGCCATCCTGCAGCCACACCCGGATGTTGCGGTGATCCTCCCGCAAAATCTTCTCCGGATAGTCCTGACCGCCATCAGCCACGGCAGGATCCTCATGCCACTGGATCGCCGTAAACGACCCAATCCACGTGATGACCCGGCTAAACTGCTCCGGCATCTGCCAGGCGGCATTGAACGAGCAGATCCCGCCCGAACTCAACCCCGTAATGCCCCGCGAATACCCATCCGCCCGCAGCTTGTATCTCTTCCCCACCTCCGCCAGCAGCTCATCGCGCAGAAAGCGGTCATACCGGTCGCTCACCGTGTCGTACTCCGTCGAGCGCATCGAGTCCCGCAGGGATCGCTTCCACTTCTTGCCATACGCGTCAACAAACTGGTACGTCGGCGTATCCGGCGACCCGGCAATGTCCCCCGGATTGGTAAACACCGCAATCATCACCGGAATCTTTCCTTCGGCGATCAGATTGTCGATAACGTTCAGCGCCGGATGGTCCCCCTTGCGGTTCAGGTACCCCTCGCCATCTTGGAACACCATCACCGCGGCCGGCTTCTTCGGGTCATACTGCGCCGGAACATAAACCCAGTAATCGCTCACCATCCCGTCATACACCGCGCTCTTCAGCGTCAGCTTTTCGGACAGCGTTCCCACGGGCACGCCGGGCTTCTGCAGCGCATCTCCAGTCAACGGCGGCGGCGCGGGAGCCATCCCGGAGTTAGGACCGCCGGGCCGCTGGGGCACAGCGGTCGGAGACTGCCCAGGAGGAGTACCCGGCTGTTGAGCGATCACGGAAACACAGGCCAAAGCCATCGATGCAAGGGGTAGGAAACGCATCAGGGAAGCATAACCCGAACGCCGTTGCGCTTCATCACCGCTGCACTGCGAACCTCTGCCCTTCCACGCTCCACGCTTCGTCATTGCCCGGCTTCAGCCGGGCCGTTGGTGCTGCAGTTTCTCCTCGGCTTCAGCCGCAGGGTAAGGTCCTAAGACCCCAGAGCCATACAGCACCCGCCCCCCTGACAAACACCCGCACTTTCCCGGCATTAAGCCCCCCGCCGCCACGCACAAGCGCAGCTGCTTCACTCATACCGCAAAGCATCAATCGGATCCAGCGTAGCCGCCTTCCACGCCGGATAAATGCCAAAAACCAACCCAATCGCACACGAAGAAAGCATCGCCGCGATGACCCACACCAGGCTCACCTGCGAACTGATCGCCAGCTTCACCGCAAACGCCAGCACCGATCCCAGGGCAATGCCGATCACGCCCCCCACCGCGCAAAGCACCACTGCCTCCACCGTGAACTGCGTCATAATCGTACTTTTCGTCGCGCCAATCGCCTTGCGAATGCCGATCTCGCGCGTACGTTCCGTCACGCTCACCAGCATGATATTCATCACGCCCACACCGCCCACCATCAATCCCACCGCGCTGATGCCCAGCATCAACGCCGCCAGCCCGCCCGTAATCTGACCCCACAACTTCGTCAGAGAATCCGGCCCGGTAAGGATGAAGTTGTCTTCCGCGTTGTTGGCCACCTTGCGCCTTCGCCGCAGCATCTCCTCCACCTCATCCTCCACAAGCGGCTTGTTCTTCTGGTCGTCGTACTTCACGCTGATCCAGTAGTCCAAAACCTCCGGATGCAGCTTCCGGAACGTCGAAAGCGGCATGTTCACCAGGTTGTCCTGGGGGTTCTTTCCGCTGCCAAAAGCTCGCTTCTGCGGTTCCATGACGCCAATGACCGTGAAGGTCCGGCCTTCGATCTGGATTTCCTTCCCAAGCGGGTCCTCGCTCCCAAACAGCGTCTCTGCCGTGTCGGATCCCAGAACCGTCACATCCGCCGCGCGTTGCTGATCTTCCGCCGACAGGTACCGCCCATTGGCGACCTTTTGGTCATAGATCACGGCATCCGCCGCCGCTTCCCCCGCGACAATCAGGTTTTCGGCCTTGTGCTGTCCGTACTTCGCCGTGCCTTTGCTCGATCCAAACGAGGTAGGGTTCTGGTAACGCAGGCTCCCGCCCGCAGCCACCACGTGCGGCAACTGCCCCAGCGCATCCGCATCCTCCTGCGTCAGGTACTTGCGCAGCAACTGCTCCGGCGTAGGCCGCTGCGCGAAAGGCAACCGCGTGACCCAGAGGATGTTGGTCCCAAACGACTGAACCAGGTCAGAAACTTTGCTGTTCAACCCGTTGATGACCGACGAGATCAGAATCACCGTCATCACCCCGATCACAATGCCAAGAATCGTCAGGCTGGACCGCAGCTTATTGGCCTGCAGCGTATCCAGCGCCATGGTCACAGCTTCCCGCTGCTGCGTTATCGATGCCATTAGAAGTCGCTCCTCAGGGCCACGATCGGATCAAGGTTGGCCGCCTTGCGCGCCGGGTACACGCCGAAAAAGATCCCCACCGAAATCGCTACAAGCAAGCCGGCAAAGATGCTCCAGACCGCCAGGCTCGAGGGGAACCCCAGCAGGGCCGTCACCCCTTCGGCAACCCCCACCCCGAAAATCACCCCGAACATGCCGCCCACCAGCGACATCGTGGCGCTTTCCATCAAAAACTGCAGCAGCACATCCGACCGGCTCGCGCCAAGCGCCTTGCGTACGCCAATCTCACGTGTCCGTTCCGTCACACTCACCAGCATGATGTTCATAATGACGATCCCGCCCACCACCAGCGAGATCCCCGCAATGCCCACCGCCACCGCCTCAAAAGATCCGGACAACTGCGACCAGAGCGACATCAGGCTGTCACTCGTCTCGATCGTGAAGCTCTCGTCCGCGCCCGGACGGTCATGCCGGCGGCTACGCATGATCAGCCGAACCTCGTCAATCGCCCGCTCCATCACCGGGCCCACCCCGGCCTGGATCGCAACGTTGACCGTTTTGGTGGTCCCATACGTCTTCTGATACGCCTGCAGGGGCACCACAACATAGTCGTCCTGACTCTGCCCCAGCGTCGTTCCCTGCTTCTCCCCCACGCCGATCACCGTGTACGGCACACCGTCCGCCCGGATCTCCTTGCCAATCGGATCCGCACCGCGGAAGAGATTGTCCTGGATATCCGCGCCCACGACCGCCACATGCGCCGCGTGCTCCTCTTCCGAGTGCGTGAACGACCGGCCCTGCACAATATTCAGATTGCTCATCTCCGGCATAAGCGCCGTATATCCCCGGATCTGGCTCCCCGTACTGCTTTGCCTGCCCACCACGATCTTGCCCGTCGTCCCGGAGTTCGCCCCAACCTCCTGGCAGCTCTTGCACAGCTCCTGGATCGCCCGGTAGTCATCCAGCGTTAAAACCTTGCGCTTGTTGTACTTCAGGTACTCTTCATAGCTCGTAATGACGCTCGGCATCTGCGCCACCGAAAACACATCCGCGCCAAACGTATTGATCTTGGTCGCAACATACTTATTGGCGCCGTTCACCAGCGTCACCACGGCAATCACGCTGCCTACGCCAATCACCACACCCAGCAGTGTCAGAACGGAACGCAGCTTGTTCGCCCAAAGCGAAGCCAGCGCCATCCGGAATGCGTCACGTTTGTCCATCAGAAGATAGGTCTCAGTCTACTCGCCAAAGTTCAACATCCTGCTTGTTCTTACGTCCGCTTTATCCGCCTGGTTCCCAAAAAGGACCAGTCCCGGGTAGCTTCCCAAAATGGAACGCACTTTGACCCGATCACCCGGGCTCGCTCACGCCCCGCCCCACTTTGCATCCAACTCCGTGCACACCCGGGAGACTCGACCGCTTGACCCAGGCCTACCTCAACCGCATCGCCACCGCCGTCCCCGACCACGACGTGCACCAGGCCTTCGTCGCCTTCGCCGACCACCTGCTCTCCACAGCCCCCGAATCCCGCACCCGCGCGCTCTTCAATCGCATGGCCACGCGCTCCGGCATCACCCACCGCTACTCCATCCTCGCGCCCAACCAGGCCTCCACCGAGTTCCACCTCAACGCCCACGACTTCTATCGCAACGGCGAGTTCCCCCACACCACCCAGCGCATGAAAGCCTACGAGGAGTTCGCCCCCGTCCTCATGCGCCGCGCCCTCGACCGCCTCCATCTCACCCCCGCCGAGCGCAGCGAAATCACCCACGTCCTCGTCACCACCTGCACCGGCCTCTACGCCCCCGGCCTCGACTTCCAGGCCGTCGAGCACCTCGGCCTCAACCCCGCCGTCGAACGCACCATGATCGGCTTCATGGGCTGCTACGCCGCCATCAACGGCCTCAAAACCGCCCGCCACATCCTCCGCTCCGAGCCCTCCGCCCGCGTTCTCCTCATCAACCTCGAGCTCTGCACCCTCCACCTCCAGGAAACCACCGACCTCGAACAGGTCCTCAGCTTCCTCGTCTTCGCCGACGGCTGCGCCGCCTCGCTCCTCTCCACCGACCCCGCCGGCTTCGCCCTCGACAGCTTCCGCGCCGTCCTCATCCCCGAAACCCGTGAACTCATCACCTGGAAAATCGGCGGCCTCGGCTTCGACATGCTCCTCTCCGGCCAGGTCCCCAACGCCATCGGCCAGGCCCTCGAACACACCGGCTCCACGATCACCACGCCCACCCCCACCTCCGCCATCGACCTCTGGGCCGTCCACCCCGGCGGCAAATCCGTCCTCGACGCCGTAGAACGCGGCCTCCACCTCCCCCCCGACGCCCTCAACTGCTCCCGCGACGTCCTCAATCTCTACGGCAACATGAGCTCCGCCACCGTCATGTTCGTCCTCGAACGCCTCCTCGCCGAAGCCCAACCCGGCCAGCAAGGCTGCGCCATGAGCTTCGGCCCCGGTCTCACCGCCGAAACCATGCGCTTCCACGCCGCCTGAAGCCATCAAGCGGGCCATCCTCCTACACTTCTCATCTCGACCGCAGCGCAGCGCAGTGAAGAAACCCGCGTTGTGCCCGGAACACCTTCGAACGCCAACAGCCACATGCCACCCACCCCCGACCTCACGCACCGCCTCGACCCCACCCTCGTCCCCGAGCTCATGGACGAACCCTGTCCCTACGAAACCTTCCGCGACACCGTCCGCGACCTCGCCGCCATCACCCGCCTCACCCTCGCCTACAACCCCACCTTCCACTTCCTCAACCAGGCCCTCACGCACCGCACCAGCCGCAGCCCCCTCAACATCGTCGACGTAGGCTCCGGTGGCGGCGACGTCCTCCGCCGCATCGCCGTCTGGGCCCGCCGCCGCAAACTCTCCGTCCAACTCACCGGCATCGACCTCAACCCCCACGCCAGCCGCGCCGCCACCGAGTTCAGCCGTCAAAACTCCACCTACAGCCGCATTCACTGGATCACCGGCGACGTCTTCACTCACCCCGCCACACAATCCCCCGACCTCGTCCTGAGCTCCCTCGTCACCCACCACATGCGCGACGAAGAAATCATCGGCTTCCTCCGCTGGATGGAAGCCAACGCCACCCTCGGCTGGTTCATCTCCGACCTCGTCCGCAGCCCTCGATCCTACCGCCTCTTCGGCCTCCTCAGCCGCCTCATGCGCTGGCACCCTTTCGTCCAGCACGACGGCCCCGTCAGCATCCGCCGCGCTTTCCGCGAACCCGACTGGCAGCGCCTTCTCGCCGCAGCCGAAATCCCCGCCGAAGCCGTCCAGATCCACCGCGCCGCCATCGGCCGCCTCTGCCTCACCCGCCTTCGCTGACCCCAGGGGCAACGCGCAACCCTGTCTTCCGTCTCCAAGCCAGACATGATGGAAAATGCCATACCCGCAGGCGGCCAGGGTGCCGTAGAGTTCGATGAGTCCGCCGAAGTCGGCGCCGTCGAGAGCCGCATCAGCCTCGTCCGCGCCCTCGTCGAGGACATCCGCAGCACCGGCGAAACCGCCTACACCCACCAGATCGTCGTCGACGACAAAATCTGGAACATCCGCATCGACCAGCAGTAAAGTCAACCCTCCGGAGTGGACGCGCACACCATCATCCTCGGCGGAGGCCTCGCCGGCACCGCCGCCGCAATCACCCTCGCTCGCGCCGGCCACGCCGTCCTCCTCATCGACCGCGACACCACCCCCAGGCATAAAGTCTGCGGCGAATTCCTCAGCGCCGAAGCCCTTCTCCTCCTTGCCCACCTCGGCATCATCCTGGCACCCGGCATCGCCCATCCAAACGCGCCACCGGGCCCGCCAAAAACCACGCCCCACCCCATCCACACCGTTCGCCTCGCCTCCTCCAATCACCTGACCGAGGCAAAACTCCCCTTCCCCGCCCAATCCCTCACTCGCCGCTGCCTCGACACCCTCCTCCTCACAGCCGCCCAGAACGCCGGCGCCACCCTCCTCCAGGGCTCCGTCGAGCAACTCACCCCCACCCCCACAGGCTGGCAGGCCACCCTCGCCACCGGCCAAAACATGACCTCGCCCCAGGTCATCCTCGCCACCGGCAAGTACGACCTCCGCGGTTTTCCCCGCCCCGAGGGTCCCCAGAACGACCTCCTCGCCCTCAAAATGTACTGGCAGCTATCCCCCGAGCAGGGCGCTCACCTCCAGAACACCGTAGAACTCCATCTCTTTCCCCACGGCTACGCCGGCCTCCAGCCCGTAGAAG
>CAZZWG010000086.1:0-12806 GCA_964657685.1 Verrucomicrobia bacterium Tous-C9LFEB
GCCGTACTTGGTGTTGACGGTGGTGCCTTCGACGATGGGAAGGATGTCGCGCTGCACACCTTCGCGGCTGATGTCGGGACCGTGGCCGCCTTCGCGACCGGCGATCTTGTCGATTTCGTCGAGGAAGACAATACCCGAATCTTCGACGCGCTCGACGGCAGTGCGGGTGATGGCGTCCATGTCGAGCAGGCGTGATTCTTCTTCCTGGACGAGGTAGTCGAAAGCGTCGACGACCTTCATGGGACGCTTGCGGGTGCGGCCGCCGAGCATGTTGGTGAGCATGTCCTTGATGCCCGCGGCTTCTGATTCGTCCTGGTTGTTGGAGATGACTTCGACGGTGGGCTGGGCGCGGTCGCGGGTTTCAATCTCGACCATGCGCTCATCGAGGCGGCCCTCGCGGAACTGCTGGCGAAGTCGTTCCCGGTCGCGTTGCCGCTCGGTATCGTCGCGGGTGAGCACGACGAGGTTGACGGGTTCGCCGGTGGGCGTGAGGGACTCGGGGCTGAGGTGATCGCGAGGGGGCGTGGTCTGCTCTGTACCTTCCGGAACGCGACTCTCCGGGCGGGGACGCATCTCGATTGCCGGCGCGGACGTGTTGCCCTGCACCAGCAGCATGTCGAGCAGACGATCTTCCGCGGCGGCTTCTGCGCGGTCTTCTATCTCCTCGAGTTTCTCTTCGCGGACCTCGTCAATGGCGATCTCGACCAGGTCACGCACCATGGACTCCACGTCCCGGCCTACATAGCCGACCTCGGTGAACTTGGAGGCTTCGACTTTGAGGAAGGGGGAGCGGGTGAGTTTGGCGAGGCGGCGGGCGATTTCGGTTTTGCCTACGCCGGTCGAGCCGATCATGAGGATGTTCTTCGGCATGATCTCTTCGGCGAGATCGGGGGCGAGGCGCTGACGACGGGTGCGGTTGCGGAGAGCAACGGCAACGGCGCGCTTGGCGGCGGACTGGCCGACGACGTACTTGTCGAGTTCGATGACGATCTCGCGAGGGGTCATCTCGTCGAGCGAGAGGGGTTGATCTTCGGCTGTGCCGGGAAGATAGATAGCCATCAGGCGCCTGCCTTCAACTCTTCAATCACGATGGACTGGTTGGAGTAGATGCAGATGTCGCCGGCGATTTTCATGGAGCGCTCCACCACTTCGCGGGCGGTGTACTGGGTGTTTTCGAGCAGAGCTGTGGCGGCTGCCATGGCGTAGGTGCCGCCGGAGCCGATGGTGGCAACGACGCCGTCGGCGACGGGGTCGGGTTCGATGACGTCACCGTCGCCGGAGAGAACGTAGATATGCTGTGCGTCGGCGATGATGAGCAGGGCTTCGAGCTGGCGGAGGAGCTTGTCGGTGCGCCAGTCTTTGGCGAGTTCTACGGCGGCGCGGCCAAGATTGCCGCTGTATTGCTCGAGCTTGGCCTCGAAGCGGGTGAGGAGGGCGAAGGCGTCGGCCGTGGAGCCTGCGAAGCCAGCAAGGACCTTGTCATTGCCGAGGCGGCGGAGCTTGCGCGCCGAGCTCTTCATGACGGTGGCGCCGAGGGTGACCTGGCCGTCGGCGGCCATGACCACCTGATCGCCCCGGCGAACGCAGAGAACGGTGGTGGAACGGACGCGCCGGCCCTCGGCAAGATCAAGAGGATGGGCTTTGGTACGGGGGAAGCGAGGCGAGCGCGACAGAGACGGCCGGCTCCGCAGGGAATTCTTCATAGGCACAGTGAAGTATATCGCCGCGGGGCCGACCGGATGGCATGGGCTATTCCAGCATGCGCGCCAGATAGACGTAGGTGATGGCGCGTGTGCGGGCCTCCTGCTGCAGGCTGGCGCCGGCACCGTGGCCTCCCTCGGTGATTTCGTCGTAAAAGAAGGGTTCATGAAACTCTTCCATTTTGGCGGCGAATTTCCGGGCGTGCTGCGGTCCTACGCGGTCGTCCTTGGTCGTGGTGAAGATGAGCGGTGTGGGGTACGGTACACCTGGTTTGAGCTGGTTGTAGGGCGAGATGCCCGCCAGGAAGGTTTGCTCCTCGGGGTTGTTCACCGAGCCATACTCACCGACCCAGCTGGCGCCTGCCGCGATGTGCTCGAAGCGGAGCATATCGAGCAGCGGCACCTGGATGACGATGGCGTGCCAGAGGTCGGGGTGCTGCGTCATCTCGACGCCCATCAGCAAGCCGCCGTTGGAGCCACCCTCGATGCCGAGGTGGCGTGAGTTGGTGATCTTGCGCGTGATGAGGTCCTGGCCGACGGCGGCGAAATCGTCGTAGATGCGCTGCCGGTGGGTCTTCAGGCCAGCCTCATGCCATGCCGGGCCAAACTCTCCGCCGCCCCGGATGTTGGCGAGCACAAAGACACCGCGCTTTTCGAGCCAGAGCTTTCCAAGTTCCGCAGAGTAGCTTGGCGTTTCGGCGATTTCGAAGCCGCCGTACGCATTAAGCAACGTGGGATTGGAGCCGTCCATCTTCCAGTCCCGGGGATGCACGACAAAGTAGGGGACCTTGGTGCCGTCCTTACTTGTGGCTTCGAACTGGTCGACGGCGTCTGCCGAAGCGTCGAAGCGCGGTGGTTCGCTCTTCGCCTGCTTGAAGGTGCCGTTTCCGGCATCGCCGAAATAGAGGGTCGAAGGCGTGAGGAAGCCTGTGATGCCGAGAAAGAAGCGGTCGTCGGTCTCGCTCGTCGAGGCTACATGGACGGCAATATTGTCCGGCAAGGGGAGGCGGGTACGCGTCCATGTACCTGAGGCTGCCTGGGTGTAGACATAGGCGCGGCCCTGGACGTTTTCAAGCGTGGTCAGAACCAGATGCGAGGCTGTGTGCGCGGCGTTCTCAAGAAATTCCTTCTGTGTCGGTTCAAAGATGACGCTCGGCTTCAGATGCGCCGGGTCTTTGACCACATCGTCATAGCGCATCTGCACCAGCGAGCCCTGGGCATAGCTCTTGCCATGCGGGTCAGGTGTCCAGTTCTCGCGTAACTCGACGATCACGTAGCCGTTGACCAGGCCAACAATGCCTGCTTTGGATGGAATGGTCAGCCGCTCCACGCCGCGCTGGGTCTGCACAAAATTCTGAAATTCGAAGAAGGTGACGCCGCGGGTGAAGGTCACGAGTTGATGACCCTGTGCATCATGCAGGACGCGTGCAGAGGAGCCAAGCTGATCGGTCGCGGCGCCTCGGAAAAGCTCTGTCGCGCTTTCGAGCGGCGTACCCCGTTTCCATTGCTTCACGACGAAGGCGTATCCGGAGCTGGTCATCGTCCCCGGACCCCAGTCCCGGTCGACGAGCAGGGTGTCCTTATTTACCCAGCTGACGTTCTGCTTGCTGTGCGGCAGGGTGAAGCCGCCCGGGACAAATTTCGCGGCTTTCAGGTCGAACTCGCGGTCCGTTACCGCATCCTCGCCGCCGGCCGAGAGGGAGGCCAGGCAGTACCGGTCGCCGGGATACAAGCAGCTTTGTCCCTTGGACACCCAGCCGACGTTTTCCGCTTTGCCGAGGGCATCGAAGTCAATCACCGTCTGCCAGTGCGGGTCAGCACCCAGGTAGTCAGCGACACCTGTTTTGCGATACAGCCCGCGAGGATGATCCTTGTCGCGCCAGAGGTTGTAGACATCGTCGCCACGGAGGTTCGGCATGGGCAGGCGGCGGGGATCCTCCTCCGCAGCGATCGCATCGGCCAGGTAGGGCTTGTAGTGCGGGTCGGCTTCAAGGACCGCCGCGGTTTTCGCGTTCTCTGCCTTGACCCACTCCATGGAGCGCGGCCCGGTAGGGTCTTCCAGCCAGATGTACTTGTCGTTGGTGTCCGATGCTGTGGGGCCGCCGCTCTGGGCCACCAGGACGCGAGCGTTGGCGAGAAGGCTTGCGCCTGCGAAGAGGATTGCTGCTGCCGTGCGACCAACGTACATCGGAGACGACCTCTCAAAATGTCAGTGTAACGACAGGGTAACAAAGGGCCGATGGACCTGCCGGACGCGCCCGGCGTCTTACCGCAAGAGGAGTCAACAGATTGATGAAGTATGTGCAGCTTGGTTCGACCGGTGTTCGCGTTTCTCCCTTTTGCCTGGGCATGATGACCTATGGGTCAAAGAAATGGCGCGAGTGGGTGCTGGAGGAGGAAGAGTCGCGGCCGTTTGTGCAGCGCGCCGTGGAAGCCGGGATCAACTTCTTTGACACCGCAGACGTGTATTCCCTGGGCGAAAGCGAACGAATCACAGGGAAGTTGTTGCGGGAGTTCGTTCCGCGGCGAGACGACTTCGTGCTGGCAACCAAGGTGTATAACCCCATGAGCGATGCGCCCAACGACCGCGGCTTGTCGCGCAAGCACATTATGAGTTCGATTGACCGCAGTCTTGAACGGCTCGGCGTGGAGTATGTCGATCTTTATCAAATCCATCGATTTGATAAGGAGACCCCCGTGGAAGAGACCTGCGAAGCGTTGGATGAGGTTGTGAAGTCTGGGAAGGCTCTCTACATCGGGGCATCGAGCATGTATGCCTGGCAGTTCCAGAAGATGCTTTCGTTCCAGAAGCAGAATGGCCTGGCGTGCTTCGTCACGATGCAGAACCACTACAACCTGGTGTACCGGGAGGAGGAACGGGAGATGATTCCGCTGTGCCTCGATCAGGGGGTGGGGTGCATCCCGTGGAGTCCTCTGGCACGCGGCTTTCTGACGGGCTCCCGAAAGCGAGGCGACGGCAAAACCGAGACCACGCGGGCACGGACTGACGACTTCGGGCATGGACTCTACTATCGCGATACCGACTGGGATGTCGTGGATCGGGTGGCGGAGATTGCAGCCGCGCGGGGCGTCAAGCCGGCGCAGATCGCGCTGGCCTGGGTGATGAACAAGCCCGGGGTGAGCTCTCCGATCATCGGCGCCAGCAAGATGTACCAACTCGAGGACGCGTTGGGTGCGATGGGTTTGAAGCTCAGCGAGGAAGAAATGAGACGGTTGGAAGAGCCTTATGAGCCGCACCCGATTCTGGGTCACAGCTAGGGTTTGGCGTCGTGAGATGGCTAGCAGGCCTCGCAAAACATAGGTCACCTGTGGATTCCGTTCTGGTAATGCCACAAGAAGGGGAGTGACGTTTTGCGAGACCCCCTCTAGTCTCAGGATCAGTCGGTGAGCACACACCCGTGTATTGCGGAGTACATGGATGTGTGCGATCCAGCACTCGTTCCCCTGGCCGAACGTAGATTGTCCGGCTCCGTCGACCGCCTCCACCGATTTCCTGGACGTTTCGCTTGCCGCTGAGTGGTTTCGCAAGCATCTTGCTTTTCTTCTTCCTGTGCCGGCGTGGCGCTGTTGCCCTTTCACGCCGGCGCAGGACTTTCTTATGTCTGCTGTGGTGCTTTGTTTCGGCTGCAACAGGAGCCCGGGCCCAGACGCAGCTTCCGCCGGGCGCCTTAGGCAATGCAGAAGCAGCAAGGGCGCGATCCAGGCAATTTCTAGCGGGTCGACACCTGCCAGGTGACGCGTGGCCCGGCAACGTGCGAGGCGACGCCCGAGGCTTCCGCTCCCGATCCTCAGCTGCGGCCGGCAAAGGCGTTCGACCGGATGCGACGGTGAACGTTTCTGTGCCGTGGACACCGCTTGGACCGGGAACGGTGACTTCCGGCCTGTACGGACCCGTGACCGGGAGGATCACCTCGATTGCGGTGGATCCGAATGATGCTACCGGGAACACGGTCTGGTTAGGGACCACGGGCGGAGGCGTTTGGAAGAGCACGAGCGCGGCTGGGGCCACGGGCAGCGTGAGCTTTGTCCCGCTCACGGATACGCTGCCGGTCTTCTCAGCCAATGCGGGCACATACGTTCTGCCTTCGCTTTCGATCGGCGCTTTGGCAATCCAGCCCGTAGCCAACCCGGTTGTACTGGCTGGAACCGGAGACCCGAACGACGCCACGGATTCCTATTATGGAGACGGGATTTTGCGCTCCGCCGATGGTGGCCAGACCTGGACTGTGACGACGCAGACGCAGGACGGCGTCGACGGCCACCACCCTTTTCAAGGTCTTGCCACCGCTGCAATCGCCTGGAGCACGGCGACGCCGACGCTTGCGGTGGCTGCCCTCACCACCTCAGCTGAAAGCAGTTTTGTCGGGGCTGGCGGCACAGATGCAAACCCAGGGCTCTACTTCAGCACCGACGCCGGGGTCACCTGGCAAACGGCGATCGTGAAGGACGGAACGCAGTACGTTGAATCCCCGACACCGAATGGCGCCGCCAAAATAGGCGCACCCGCAACGTCAGTAGTCTGGAATGCGCAGAGAGGGATGTTTTTCGCCGCCATTCAACTGCACGGCTACTACGGTTCCATCGACGGTCAGAACTGGACCCGCCTTCCCCAGCAGCCCGGGGCAGGTTTAAGCGTTGGGAACTGCCCCTCCGGCTCCAATGGCCAGGGCAGCATCAACTGCCCGCTATTGCGCGGAACTCTGGCCGTGCAGCCTATCACGGGGGATACCTATGCCCTGACCGTGGATGCCAACGAGAACGATCAGGGTCTCTGGCAGGATCTCTGCACGGCGGACGTGGCCGGCCGTTGTGCCTCTCCCTATCCGACCTTTGCCGCGCGGCTGGACGGCGGCGCGCTGGAGGTGGGACAGGGAGCTTTAGGTACCTCCCAGCAAGTCCTGCAGGGCAGCTATGACCTTTCGCTTCTGGCTGCACCGGCCGGGAACGGCGGCACTGTTCTTTTCGCAGGGACCATCGACCTATACCGCTGTACGCTGGCTGCCGCGGCAACCACCTGTAGCTTGCGCAATACGACGAATGCGGGCAATGGTTGCAACGCTACCTCGGCGGTAGCCCCTGCCCAGCACGCCCTTGCCGCGGTGGGGCAGACCTCGGGCCAGCCCCTCCTTTACCTCGGCAATGATGGGGGTCTCTGGCGATCGCCGGATGGCGTCGCGCAGACCGGCTCGGCCTGTTCGGTGACGGACGCGGGACACTTCCAGAACCTGAATGCAGCGATAGGCGCGAATGGATCGCTTGCAGAAGTGGTCGGCTTTGCACAGGATCCCAGCCAGAACGGAACCCTCCTCGCCGGCCTGGGAACTCTGGGGACGGCCGCAAGTGCGACGGCCGCCACGATGCCGGCGTGGATGCAGCTATCCGGTGGGGAAGGCGGATTGCCACTGATCGATCCGGTCTCCCCGGCCAACTGGTATGCCGAAATCGGTGCGGGCATCAATCTGAAAGGCTGCCCGTCAGGCGCGTCCTGCTCGGCGACGGACTTCAGCGGTTCAGCGGATATTGGGGCGGTGCAGACCGCGTACGACGCCGCCCTGCTGAGCGCACCTGTCGTGCTCGACACGCAGGCGCCCGCCAGCGTTATTGCCGCGACCTGCCGCGTGTGGCGGGGATCGGCGCAGAATGGCTCGACCTGGACCTCCGCCAACGCGCTTAGCCCGGCAATGGATGGTGGAACGACGCCCTGCACGGTCCAAAGTGCCCTGATTCGCTCCATTGGCACAGGCGGCCCCCTTGCGACCGTTGGCAGCGCGGCTCATCTCGGGTCGGAGGTGATCTACGCCGGGATGGCAGGCAGCAACGATGGCGGAGGCACCGTTCCAGGACACATTTTCGTCACCAAGTCAGCAAACACTGCCAGCAACGGCACACCCTGGGCGGATATCACGGGCAGCCCCGTGCAAGGCAGCTTCGCGGCCTTCAACGCATCCCATTTCGACCTTTCCTCGGTCGTTGTAGATCCGCACGATCCAACCGGAGCCACTGTCTATGCAACCGTGATGAGCTTTGGATTCGGTGCTAGTGTCTACCGATCCACAGATTTCGGCTCACACTGGACGAATCTAAGCGCTAACCTTCCGGACGCGCCAGCGAATGCACTGGTGATTGATCCCAACGATGCAAACACCGTTTATATCGCGCTCGACACGGGTGTTTACGCAACGCAGACGGTGGCCACCTGTCTGACGCAGAACTGCTGGACTGCCCTCGGCAGCGCTCTCCCCAACTCTCCCGTAACTCAGTTGGAGGCGGCGCCGGGACTCCCCACCGGGGACGGCAGAGTCGGCATGCTGCGCGCCGGAACCTATGGACGGGGTATATGGCAGGTGCCCTTGCTGACCGCGCATAGTTCGCTGCAACCGGAACTGAGCGCGTCGCCGGCCTCGCTCACCTTCCTGCCCCAACCGGAAGGAACCCAGAGCAGCGCGCTTACGGTCACCCTGCTCAGCTACGGCAACTCTCCGGCTACCGTCTCTTCCCTTGCGATCACCGGTGACTTTTTCGAGACGGACACATGCTCCGGACAAATGCTGAGCGCCGGCGGAAACTGTACCGTTTCTGTTCGTTTCGCTCCGTCAGCTACTGGCGGTCAATCAGGCCTGCTCACGATCTATGCGAATGTGCCAGGTGGGCAGATCACGGTCGCCCTCTCGGGCACGGGTCTCGCCCCGGCAGCTGTGGTCTTGACACCGCTTCAGATGAACTTCGGATCCCTTCTTATAAACCAGACGTCGGCGTCGCAGATCGTCACAATCTCCAACACCGGCGGGAACACGGCCTCGCTGACAACACCGACTGTGTCCGGTGACTTTGCAATCGGGGCAAACACCTGCGGGACGTCGCTGCCATCGCAGACAGGATGCTCGATCGCTCTCACGTTTACACCGCTCGCCGGCGGAACGCGCACAGGCGTGCTCACCGTCATCGATAGCGCGGGAACCCAGACCTTGCAACTGACGGGCGTCGGGCAAAGTCCCGCTACGGACACACTCACACCGGGCAGCCTGACATTCCCGGCTCAACAGGTCGGTACGTCCAGCCCGGTACAGCAGGTCACCTTGTCGAATGCGGGGGATGTGGCCCTCACGCTCATCAACGCCGTCATTACGGTGGGCGACTTTACGGCGGTCAACAGTTGCGGCAACTCACTCGCTGCGCACAGTAGCTGTGCGGTGAACATCTCCTTTGCTCCAACCGCTACGGGCACACGGAGTGGAACTCTGCAGGTCACCGACCAGTTCCGCACCCAGACAGTGTCGTTAGCCGGGGCCGGTGTTGCACCGCCTGGGATCTCCATCAGCCCGTCGACCGTGGCCTTTAGCGACACGGGCGTGGGGCTATCTTCTGCAGGCTCCACCCTGACCCTGACGAACAACGGCGGCCTCCCGCTCACTCTCGTGTCCACCGCGGTTACAGGCGACTTCGCGCTGACGGCGAACGCTTGTGGAAGCACCATCCTCCCCGGCAATGCCTGCACTCTGACCGTGGTGTTCTCGCCGACCGCAGCCGGCACACGTCCGGGCACCCTGACCATCACAGACAACACAGGGACTGGCAAGCAAACGGTGACCCTGGGCGGCAGGGGCATTGACTTTGCCCTCGCAGTGAACGGCGCGCCTTCGGTTACGGTCAGCAACGGAAGTATCGCAACCTATCCCTTGCTTCTCACGTCCGCGACAGGTTTAAGCGGCGGTGTCGTGTTTACTTGCGTTGGGGCGCCCGCCAATTCGCTTTGCACGGTGAATCCCTCCACGGCACAGCTGGGCGGCAGTGTGCCTGTGTCCGTCACCCTCCAGACCGGCGTTTCTGTCGCTCTGGAGAAGACCCTGCCCTCTCCGGGGAGCCATAGCGGCCGGATACTGTTTGTTCTCCTGCTTCCGGCGATCACGCCGATCTTTCGACGCAGACGACGGCCCTTCCAAAAAGGTGCGCTGACAGTGTGGCTCCTTTGCGTTGCTCTAGGCTCCCTGGCGGGCTGTGGGGCAACCCGGTTGATCCCCATCTCCGGCACCGGAGGTGGGGGTGGCTCCGGAGGTGGAGGCTCAAGCGTCCCCACCCCGCCGGGAACCTACCCGATCACCGTTACGGGAGGGGCGAGCGGCGTCAGCCATTCTGTACAGCTGACGCTGATCATCCAGTAAGCGCCGCGCCTGCGTCCTCGCGAACCGTTTCACGGTGCAACGAGTTCAGCGGAAGAGGCCACCCAGCCCGGTGATGCAGGGGCATTCGCATCGAAGCAGGGTGAGGTCTCACATGCAGGGTTTTACCGGACACCAGCTTCTCGGTGCCTTTCTCGCGATTGCCGTTGTGCTTCTCGCTGCCCGGGGCATGGCCGAACTTTGCCGCAAGCTGCGTCAGCCCGAGGTACTCGGCGAGTTGCTGGGCGGCTTCGTGATCGGTCCATCGATTCTCGGGGCGCTCTTTCCGGCTGCCTATGCGACGCTCTTCCTGAATCCAGCCGTGTCGATGGCGTTGGCTCTGCTGTCCTGGATCGGTGCGATCTTGCTGCTCATGATCGCCGGCATGGAAGCGGATCTCACCATCCTCAAGCAGAAGATTGTCCCGGGTCTGCTGGCTGCGGCGGGGGCCATGGGCGCTTCCATCGGATGCGGCGTTCTCCTGGGTAGAAAGGTCTTCGGGCTTGAGCGCACGAACTCCTTTTTCCTGGGGCTGGTCCTTTCTGTCACGGCCGTCAGCGTCGTCGCCAAGCTTCTCATAGAACGCGAGGCGCTACGGCGAGACTATGCACAGGTCATGCTCGCCGCGGGCATTGCGGGCGAGGTCGTCGTCTGGCCCCTGATCTCCATCGTCTCCTCGGTCCAGCACCGGGCCAATCCTTTCGTGGCGGGGCTCAAGTCCACCTCGCTTGCTTTAGTGTTTTTCGCCTTCATGTTTACCGTCGGCCGCCGCTTCCTCTACTGGGCCATGCGCCGGGTTGCAGATTCCACGGGCATACCCAACGGCGAGCTCTCCCTGGTGCTTGTGCTGCTGTGCGTTTCCGCGGCTTCAACCACCATGCTCGGTCTTCATCCCTTGCTGGGAGCCTTCGTCTTCGGCGTTCTCCTGGGAAAAGCTCCGCGCGCGACAATTGCACTGAAAGAGCGCATCCAGGCCATCACCATCGCCCTGTTCGCGCCGATTTTCTTCGGCTTGGCGGGAATGCGCGTCAACCTCTTTCATCTTCGCGGAGCTCGCTCGCTGGAAGCGATTGTTATTCTGTTTGCCGTAGCGGGCACAGCGAAGATCCTCCTTGGCTCGCTCGGAGCAAGGGCGGGCTCCCTGCCGTTTTGGGAGGCAGCTACCGTCGGCGTAGGATTGAACCTCAAAGGCGGCACCGATGTCGTGGTTGCGATTGTTGGCACAGAGCTACTGCTGCTTTCATCGGATCTCTACACGATCTACGCCGTAGTCGCCATCCTGACCGTGATCGCCTGTCCCCCGTTGATGAACTGGCTGTCCGCAAAGAGCCTGCCGGGAGAGCGGGAACTGCGCCGGCTGAATCGCGAAGAGGCCCGCAAGCTCGCCTATCTTGCCGACCGTGAGCGCGTCCTGCTGCCTCTCGCCGCGGAACTCCTGCCCGCCCTCCCCGCGCGCCTGATCGCGGCCATCGCCACAGCCAAACACGCGGAGAACGAACTTTTCGATGTAACGGAACTCTCCTTCACGGAAGATCACTCGATTACACGGGTCGCGACGCCGGATGACATTGTGCAGGCTTCCAGTCTCCTTTCCCATGCGGCTGATTTCGAACATGTTGGGCTGGAGCGCGTCTCCTCACCGGATCACGACATCTTCTCGGCAATCCAGGCTGCCGCGGAGGGTCAGCAGCTTGTGGCCCTCGGTGCCAGGGAAGTTACCGCCGACGTGGTGCTGAGCTTTGGAGAGGTGCAGGACCGCATCCTGCGCGAGATTCCGGTGGACGTTCTACTGACGATAGCCGAAGAGCCGGAACCACCCCAGACCAAAAGGATTCTGGTGCCCATCAACGGCCTGCAGCACTCGCTGGCCGCGGCGGACGTGGCTGCCTATATCGGCAAGGGGTGCGGGGCGGAGGTTGTGCTCCTCAACGTGATGGCCCCGCGTCTCGGGCCGCTCTTCTGGCGTGAACGCAAGCACCGCGACCTTCTGCAGGCGGGCTACACGATTACCCGCGAAGCCACATCTCGCATCGCGCGTCTGGATGTTCGTTCTTCCGATCAGGTCGTACTCGCCACCACGCCGGCCGAGGCCATTATGGCGGAACTGGACCGCCAGGCTTACGACCTCATCGTGCTTGGGGGTGTCATCCGCTCAAGCGAGCATGGGATTTCTCTCGGAAGAACGCTTGAATACCTGCTTCACTCGGTAAAGATCCCGCGCGTCCTCCTGGTATCCCGCACCGTGGAGGTTGGCGCCTAGACGTCCATCAACGTTCAACCGGCACGCCAGTGGTGACCTTCTCAAAGACGATCATGTAATCGTTCTGGTCGCCTTTGGTGAAGTCATAGAGACCTACATAGCGAAACCCGGCACGCTGCACCTCGCGGCGAACAACGTCAGGGTCAATACCGTGGTCGGCACCATTACCCGGATGGTCGATGACGCCAAACCGGCCGCCGGGCTTGAGCGCGTTCTGCAGAACGGCCAGCAACAAAGGTGGATGCGCCACCTCGTGGTAAACACGCAGCATCAGCGCCGCATCGAGCGAGTTAGGGGGGAGCCTGGGATCATCCGGAGTGCCCAGCATTGAAGTAATCTGTGGCAGATTCTCCTTCTTCGCACGATCGCGGATCGCATCTACCGCGTGTGGGTTGATGTCTTCCGCGAGGACGTGGCCGGTGAGACCCACCCGGCGTGCCGCACGTACTGAGAACCACCCTCCCCCGGCCCCGATGTCGGCAATCGTCGAGCCTGCATGCAGGTGAAGCGTGTCCAGCACACGGTCCGTCTGCAGAAGTTTGTCGCGATTTGGATCTTCAAAGATGGCGAGATCGCCCGTGTAGGGTTGGCTCGTCGGGTGCGCCGGCGGCGCCATCGGTGTCTGAGCGTGGACGGACAGCGTAAGCGTCAGCAGGGCGGAAAGGGCAA
>CAZZWG010000087.1:0-12780 GCA_964657685.1 Verrucomicrobia bacterium Tous-C9LFEB
CCTGCGGCTCATGGCATCAGCGTTTCTGCGATGGATCCGAGTGTTCGGCCTGGGGATAACTTTTATCTGTACAGCAATGGGGCGTGGGTGGCGCGGACGGAGATTCCTGCGGATCGTACCGTGATTACGACGTTTTCGCAGATTGCGGAGCGCACGGATAAACAGGTTTCGGCGATCCTGACGTCGGTGATGCAGAGCAATCCGGCGGCGGGAACGGATGCGCGGCGGATTGCGGATCTCTATGCCTCGTGCATGAATGAGGGCGCGACGGAGGCGGCGGGGCTGAAGCCTTTGCAGCCTGCGTTCGGCCGCATGGAAGGCATCAAGGATCAGCACACCTTAGCGGAGGCGCTGGGGCTGAGTCTGCGGGCGGATGTGGACGCTTTGAATGCGGGGCAGTTCCATACGGCGAACCTGTTTGGGCTGTGGGTGGCGCCGGGGTTTCATGATCCGCACCACTATGCGCCGTACCTGTTTCAGGGCGGGCTGTCGTTGCCGAGCCGTGACTACTACCTGGACGCGAGCGCGCATATGACGGAGGTGCGGCAGCAGTTTGCAGCGCATGCGGCGACGATGTTCCGGCTTGCGGGCTTCGACAACCCGGAGGGGCGGGCAGCGCGGGTGATGGCGCTGGAGACGGCGATCGCAAAGGTGCAGATCTCGCTGGCAGACAGCGAAAACATCAAGAAGGCTGACAATCTCTGGACGATGGCGGACTTCGCGAGCAAGGCGCCGGGGCTGGATTGGACGACGTTCTTTGCTGCTGCGCGGATGGGATCGCAGAAGGAGATTTATGTCTGGCAGCCCGCGGCGGTGACGGCGGAGGCGGCGCTGGTGGGGACGACACCGTTGGATACGTGGCGTGACTTCCTGCGGCTGCACGCGATCGAGGCGATGGCGCCGGACCTGCCGCATGCGTTTTCTGACGAGGCCTTTCATTTCTTTGGGACGGTGCTGAGTGGAGCGCCGCAGCAGCGTCCGCTGGACCGGCGTGCGCGGGACCTGGTGAACCTGACACTGGGCGAGGCGGTGGGCAAGCTGTATGCCGCCGACTACTTTCCCGCGAGTGCGAAGCAGCAGGCCCAGGCCCTGGTGGCGAACCTGCTGACGGTGTATCACCAGCGGCTGGAGGCGATCACGTGGATGGCTCCGTCGACGAAGGCGGAGGCTTTGCACAAGCTGAGTACGCTGCGGGTGAGTGTGGGGTATCCGGATCACTTCAGGACGTATGACGGGCTGGAGATTCGGCCGGAGGACCTGGCGGGGAACGTGGAGCGGGCGCATATGTTTGAGTACCGCTACCACCTGGGGCGGATCGGGCAGCCGACGGATCCGGGCGAGTGGTCGATGACGCCGCAGACGGTGAATGCGGTGGAGATGCCGCTGAACAATGCGTTGAATTTCCCTGCGGCGATTCTGCAGGCGCCGTTCTTCGATCCCCTTGCGCCGGCGGCGGCGAACTATGGGGCGATCGGCACGGTGATCGGACATGAAATTTCGCATACGTTCGATTCGGAGGGGTCGGACTTTGACGCGGAGGGCCGGGTGCGGGACTGGTGGACGCCGGCGGACCGGGCGCACTTTGAGGCATCAACGGCGGCGCTCGCTGCGCAGTTCGACACGTATGAAGCAATGCCCGGCGTGCATGTGAACGGGCGGCAGACGCTGGGTGAGGACATTGCGGACCTGGCTGGGTTGAATGCGGCGCTGGATGCGTATCACCTTTCGCTGAAGGGGCAAACGGCTCCGAAGGTGGGGGACTTTAGCGGGGAGCAGCAGTTTTTTATTGCGTTTGGGCAGAACTGGCAGGGCAAGGCGCGGGAGGCTTCGTTGCGGCGGCAGATTTTGACCGACGGGCATGCGCCGGGGCCGATTCGTGCGGAGACGGTGCGGAACCTGGATGCGTGGTATGCGGATTTTGGCGTGCAGCCTGGGCAGACGCTGTACCTGGCGCCTGACAAGCGGGTGCGGATTTTTTAATTGGCCTTCCCACCAAGTTGATGGAACCCGTTGCTGGGTCAGGGCGTATTCTCGTGCTGTTGCGTGGAGCCTGGCTGGCCGGGCTTGAGAGGCGATGAAGCGATGCAAAGCCGAATTGTGGGCACGACGATGCCTGTGCTGGAACTGCTGCTGGATCCGGGGGAGAGTGTGATCTCCGAGGCGGGCGAGTTGAGCTGGATGTCGCAGGCGATTGCGATGACGACGCATACGCAGTTCGGCGGCGGCGGTGGGATCTTTGGCGCGATCAAGCGGATTGCTGGCGGCGGGACTTTGTTTATGACCGAGTACCAGGCGCAGGGATACCAGGGCGAGGTGGCGTTTGCGACCAAGGTGCCGGGGCATATTCTGCCGATCGAAGTGGGACCTGGGCATGAGTACATGATTCACCGGCACGGCTTCCTGTGTGCTACGCCGCAGATTCAGTTGGGGGTTGGATTTCAGCAGTCGCTGGGGGCGGGGATCTTTGGTGGCGATGGATTTCTGCTGCAGAAGATTACGGGCGTGGGTACGGCCTGGCTGGAGCTGAGTGGCGAGGTGGTGGTGCGCGACCTGTCGCCGGGTGAGACGCTGCGGGTGCACCCGGGGCATGTGGGGGCGTTTCAATCGCAGGTTTCGTTCAACATCACGCGCATCCAGGGGATTCGTAATATGTTCTTTGGCGGCGACGGGATTTTTCTGGGAGCGTTGACCGGGCCGGGGCGGGTGTGGCTGCAGACGTTGCCACTGGCGAACCTGGCGCATGCGCTGCAGCCGTACCTGCCCTCGGGCGGCGGCGAGCGGCCGCGGGATGTGGGTACGGGCGCGGTGATTGGGGGCATTGTGAGCTCGTTCCTGGACCGCTAGGGCTCCCTTGCGGGGGATGCAGGGCTTAGCGTGCGAGTTCTGTCGGCGACTGGCGGAGTGGAGGCATTTTGCTTTGACGTCGCGTGGGGAAGAGGATAGGGTTTTTCTTGCCGTCGCGTCGCCTTGCAGGTCGTCGATGCGATCGGTCGTCCCGACGTGGCACCCGCATCCTGTGCGGGCACGGTCCCGGCCCCTATTTCTGTCCGAGGATCTATCGTGCGCAAGCTTTTTCTGTTGTCTCTCGTGGTTGGTTTCGCGCTGCCCTGCCTGGCGGCTGATGGCGGCTGGAACGGCTCCTGGAAGCTGAATGAAGGCAAGAGCAAGCTGACCGGCAGAACCCTTACCTTCGCCAAGGAAGGCGACATGTACGCTCTGGATGAGGGCACGGTGCAGTTCAAGTTTGCCTGCGACGGCAAGGCTTACCCCGTGATGGCGAATCGCACCATCACATGCACGCAAAGCGGGAATGTTTATACGACGACGGCCAAAGCCGATGGCAAGGTCCTGAGCACAACCACGCACACGATCGCGCCCGATGGCAACACGATCACCGAGACAACGACCGGCACAAGGCCGGATGGCACAGCCTTCAAGGACACGAGCACTTCCAGGCGTGTGGGGGGTGGCCAGGGCCTGGTTGGCACATGGAAGGAAGTCAAGGTAAAGAGCAGCGTTCCGGAGATGATGATTCTGCAGGTGAGCGGGGACAGGATGCGTTTTGAAGATCCCGCGTACAAGGAAGTCTCCGAGACGAAGCTGGACGGCACTCCCGGGCCTATTACGGGCGGCAGTGTGCCGCCGGGGATGATGTACACGAGCACCTCGGAAGGACCGAACAAGGTGCTGGGCACTGTCATGCTGAACGGCAAAGTGCTGGGCAAGCAAGAGATGACGCTCAGCCCGGATGGCAAGACCATCACCGACGTGCATTGGCAGCCCGGCAAGGAAACAGAAAAGACGATGTACGTTTATGAAAAGCAATAAGAAGAATCGAGGCTTGACATGGAAGATCCACAAGGTCTGGAAGGGGCGCCCACCGGGGTTCCCTATACGCAAGTGCCTCCACCACAGGGCTATGTTGCGCAACCGCCGGGTTACGCCCCTACGAACGGGTATGTGCAGCAGCCCTATCCACCCCAGCCGGGGATCGTGCCTGCTGACCAGGGTTTGAGTGATACGGCGGCCGGTGCGCTCGCCTATGTGACCATTATTCCTGCCATTCTTTTTCTGATCCTTGCGCCGTATAACACGCGGCCCTTCGTGAAGTTTCATGCGTTCCAGTGCCTGGGGCTTGCCCTGCTCGGTGTTTGCCTGAGTGTCTTCAACATCATTCCGATCCTTGGCCAGATTGTGTTCCTGTTTGGCTGGCTGGCGATGCTGGTGCTGTGGGTGGTTTGCCTGGTGAAGGCCTCGCAAGGGAGCTACCTGAAGCTGCCGGTGATCAGCGATTTCGCTTCCAAGCAGAGCGGATACCCGATCGCTTGAGGGCAGCGCCGCGGCAAAGCCAGGGGAGGGGGAACTGGAGGGGCGATACCCGGCCAGTACACCCCTACCAGGCGGGGCAACCATTCCACTTTCTGAGTAGAATCAGGTCGATGAAAAACATGATGAACCGTGGCGCGGGCACCCTTGTGGCCCTTGCGATAGCCTGTACGGCCAGCCGGGCTGCTGCCCAGGACTGGGCCAAAGCCAATCTGGCGAAGAGCCCCCGGCATGGTGAGTACGTGACGATCCATGAGGGCGGGGGGCGCGACCTGCAGGCCTGGGTGGTGTACCCGGAGACCAAGGGCAAGGCGCCGGTGGTGGTCCTGATCCACGAGATTTTCGGGCTGAGCGACTGGGCGCGGGAGATGGCGGACGAGGTCGCGGCGGCGGGGTATATCGTCGTCGAACCGGATCTGTTGAGTGGGTTGGGGGCTCCCCCGGCGACGGCCAGTGCGGGCAGGCATTCCGGCGCGCAGAAGGATGCTGTTTTGCGGCTCGATGCACAAGCGCCGCGACTGATGGGCGGAGGCTGCGATCCGATGAGCTGTGCGCCCGGCCAGAAGGCGCTTCTGGCAATGACTTCCGCGACCCTGCCGCAGGCGGAGCACCAACATATGGATATGCCGCAGGCGGGGACAGGGGCGCCTTATGTTCCTGCGACCCCGGGTGGAACGACGGCGTTCCCGGATCAGGGCGCCGTGGTGAAGGCGGTTTCCGCGTTGCCGGACGGCCAGGTGATGACTGACCTGGATGCCGCCGCGGATTATGGAAAGCACTTGCCCGCGGCGAGTGGAAAGTTGTTTGTGGGGGGTTTTTGCTGGGGTGGAAGCAAGTCGTTCTCCTTCGCGACCCACCGGCATGATCTAAGCGCGGCCTTTGTTTTCTATGGAACGCCGCCGGCTGCGGAGTTGATGAAGGAGATTACGGCGCCGGTGTATGGCTTTTATGCTGGCAACGATGCCCGAGTCACATCCACGGTGGAGGGCACGAGGACGGCGATGAAGGCGGCAGGGAAGACCTTTGAGCCGGTGGTGTATGACGGGGCGGGGCATGGGTTCATGCGAGCAGGTGAGGCTCCGGACGCAAGTGCGCCAAACACGGCGGCGCGGCAGGCAGGCTTTCGGCGGTTTCTGCAGCTACTGGGCGGCAACCACTAACCCGGCGGGATAGCGCTACTCATCCAGAACGCGAAAGCGGTCCAGAAGAGCGAAGATGGGGATTGCCGCGACGGTGTTGACGGCGGCGCGGATGAGCTCATGCAGCGGGCGCAGTTGCACGGTTGCATCGCCCAGCAGGCGGCGGGTGATGAGGTACAGGATGCCGCTTTGCAGAAGGCTGGCGACGAAGTTCATCAGGACGCGGTTGAGGACGTTCTCGACGTCGATGGCGAAACCGAGGCTGGCGCCGACGTAGCCGACGATGGCCTTGGCGATGCCGTTCACGCCGAAGGGCAGATCGGTGAAGGCGTCCTGGAGCAGGCCGATGGCCGTGCCGGTGAGTGTGCCGGCGACGGGGCTGCGGCGCGAAACAGCGAAGAAGACCGTGGCGATCAGGGGGAGGTCGAGGATGTCGAGCCGGGGCCAGATGCGGGGCAGCATGGCGCCCAGGAGGACACAGAGTAAGGGGGCCAGTACGGTGACCAGCGGATGGAAATGGTACTGTTCCAGCTCGCGCCGGGAGGTGTAGCTGTGCTCAGGCATTCGTGGGCGTCACTGTGAGCATACCGGCTAGAGCCGTGGCGCTCCGGGGGTGAGGTCTTCTGCGGAGGGTGTGGTGCCGGGCGAGTAACGGTCGGCGTGTACGGGTGATTTGATCTTCGGCATGCCGGAGTTGGGGATGCCGGGGACAGGGCCGCTGGTGTTCCCGGCGGCTGCTGCGTTCTTCCCGGCGTCCGGGCCGGTGGCGGCGGGTGCGGATGGGCTGGTTGCGTCACCGGCGTTGTCGTGGAGGCCGGGCAAGCGGGCGGCGACGAGGTCGGCGGCGCGCTGGTTGGTTTCCGCGGTGGCCTCGGCCTGGGCTGCGTCACTTTGGGCTAACGCGGGAAGTGTCGCATCGGTTCCGGTGATGACGAGGACTTCTTCGAGCTGGCGGAGGTTGGCCGCGGGCCGGATGTGGATGAGGGTGTAGGGCTGGTGTTTTGGGTCGGGCTCGATGAAGGTGATGGCGCCGACGGGCAGGCCGCGGGGAAAGACCTCGTCGCCGCCGGAGGTGATGACCTGCTCGCCGGGCTTGATGCGGTCGTCGTTGGTGAGGTTGTTGATCACGACCTCGCCGGCAGCGGTGCCACGGATGATGCCGCGCATGCGGGTGGACTGAAGGATCACCCCGGCGCCGGAGTTGGGGTCGTCGATGAGAAGGAGTTGGGCGGTGTGGGCCATGACGTCACGGAGCTTGCCGACGACGCCATCGGGTGTGATGACGGGCTGTTCGGGCCGAAGGCCGTCGGCGGAACCCTTGTCGATCCAGAAGACGTGCGAACGGTCTGAACCGCTGGTGCCGATGACCTGCGCGGCGACGGTGGAGGTGACATAGTGCTGTTTGAAGGCGAGCAGGTTTTGCAGGCGGCGGCCTTCTGCGGCGTCCTGCGCGAAGGCGGCTTGTTCGAGGCGCAGGCGGGCGATCTCTCCCTGCAAGGCGGCATTTTGCTGGCGGGCCCCGCGGAGGTCGATGTAGTTGGTCCAACCGCTGCGGATGCCGCTACCGGCTCCGTGAGTCACGCGCTCCACCGGCCCGGCTACGGCCATGGCCCAGGCGCGCAGCAGGGTGACCTTGTGACCGTCCTCTGCGTTGGAGAAACCCAGGCCTGGGCGGAGGGGATGCTGCACCTGGGTGGCGAGCCAGAGCGTTTGCAGCAGCACGACGGCCAGCAGCACCAGGGGATTTCGAAAACGCCCGAGAAAGGTATCCATTCGCGATCGATCAGCCCTTCAGCAGAGCTCATGCTCATTATTCCATTGCCAGGCCGCGCCCGAGTCCAGCCGTTAGCATGAGAGGTGTGGTGCTCACGCTCGATACCCCGGTCAAGTATCTCAAGCGCGTGGGCGAGCGGGTGGCGGGAAGCCTGGCCGAGCGGGGCGTAGAGACGGTGGAGGACCTGCTGTACCATCTGCCGTTCCGGTATGAGGACCGGGTTCATCCGAAGCCGCTGTCGGCGTACGAATCGGGAGAGATGGCGTCGGTGGTGGGCGAGGTGCGCGGGGCGGCGCTGCTGCGGACGCGGTCGAAGCCGATCTTTGAAATGACGGTGGGGCTGCGACCCCAGGCGGAGGAGGGGGACTCCCTGAGCATTTTGTCGAGTCCGGGGGGGCCGCCGGTTTTGGAGACGATAAAGTGTCTCTGGTTCAACGGAACGTACCTGCGCGATCGCTTTAAGCCGGGGCAGCAGGTTGCCTTATACGGCAAGCTGGAGGGCTCGCGCTCAGGGACGGCGCCCGGCGCGGCTCCGGGTGTGGCGAAGTGGAAGATGATTCAGCCGACCTTTGAGATTCTGCCCGAGCCCGGGCGGAACAACGGTGACGATGCCGAGTTCACGACGTTGGAGATGGGGCGCATTGTGCCCGTGTACAGCTCGCTGGGCGGCACCACGGCGTGGGGCGCGAAGCTGACCTCGCGCTGGCTGCGGAGGGTGGTGTGGAGCTTGTTTCGTGAGCTGGCGGAGGCGAATGTGGAAGCCGCGGAGACGCTCCCGCGGGCGCTGGTGGAGCGGCTTGGATTGCCGAGTCGTATGCAGGCGTTGCGCGATCTGCATTTCCCGCCCGCGGCGACGCCGTTGGCCGAGCTGCAGGAGGCCCGCACCCCGGCGCACCGGCGGCTGATCTTTGAGGAGTTCTGGTACCTCGAACTGGGGTTGGAGCTGAAGCGTAAGAAGCTTCGCGAGCGGAAAGGGACGGCGTTTCAGACCGGCGACAAGGTGCGCGCGGCGTTGAAGCAGGTTCTGCCGTTCAAGCCGACCAAGGCACAGAAGCGGGTGCTGGCGGAGATCGCCGGCGACATGCGCGAGCCAAGGCCGATGCGGCGGTTGCTGCAGGGGGATGTGGGTTCGGGCAAGACCATTGTGGCGCTGGAAGCGGCATTGATCGCTATCGAGAACGGCTACCAGGTCGCGTTCATGGCGCCGACCGAGATCCTGGCGACGCAGCACTACCTATCCGCGCGCAAGTTGCTGGGGGAGGCGGTTTCGCCGAGCAAGGGACGCGGCTACCGGGTGACGTTGCTGACCGGATCGCTGGATGCGCGCACCAAGCGCGAGGCGCGGGGAAGGATCTTTCGCGGGGAGACCGACCTGGCGATCGGAACGCATGCGCTGGTGGAAGAGAAGGTGGATTTCGACAACCTGGGGCTGGTGATTATGGATGAGCAGCACCGCTTTGGCGTGCAACAGCGCTACAAGTTGATGCGCAAGCCGGGGGCGGATGGTGTGGCGACGGAGCCGGATGTGCTGGTGATGACGGCGACGCCGATTCCGCGAACGCTGGCGCTGACGATGTACGGCGACCTGGAGGCGAGCATTCTAGATGAGCTTCCCCCGGGCCGTACGCCGATCACAACGCGGCGGCTGCCCGCTGAGCGCGCGGCGGAGGCGTGGGCGTTTGTGCGCAAGCAGGTTGCGGCGGGGCGGCAGGCGTACCTCGTGTATCCGCTGATCGAGGGCGGGGCGAAGGATGAGCCGGAACTGGATTTTGCAAAGGACGAGGGCGACCCAGCGGGCCAGCGCACGGGCGTGCCGGCGCAGGCACCTTTGCGGAAGCCTGGAAAGAAGGGCGCTGCGGTGAAGGCGTTCGCGGGCTCTGCGAGCAGCGAGTCACTGGCGGGCATGGAGGACGCGATGGCCCGCCAGGGGAAGCGCCCGAGATTGAGCCCCAAGCTGCGCTCCGCGGTGGAGATGCACGCGGAGTTGGCGCTGGGGCCGCTGGCGGGGCTGCGGTTAGGGCTGCTGCATGGGCGCATGGCGGCGGAGGAGAAGGACGTTGCCATGGCGCGGTTCAAGCGCGGTGAGATCGATGTCCTGGTGGCTACCACGGTGATCGAGGTGGGCGTTGATGTTCCGAATGCGACGGTGATGGTGATTGAGCATGCGGAACGTTTTGGGCTGGCGCAGCTTCATCAACTGCGCGGACGCGTGGGCCGGGGATCGGCGAAGAGCTTTTGCGTGTTGCTGACGGGCGAGCGTATTACGCCGGAGGCCGAAGCCAGGCTGGACGTGATGGTGAAGACGCAGGACGGCTTCCAACTGGCGGAGTTCGACCTTGCGCAACGGGGTCCAGGAGAGTTTTTCGGAACGCGCCAGGCTGGTTTACCGGAGTTCCGGGTTGCCAACCTGGGGCGCGACCGGGCGGTTCTTGAACTGGCAAAGGCGGAGGCCGCGCGCTTTGTTGAGCATCCCGACCCGGCGCTTACGGCGGAAGAGCGCTCTGCCGTGTGGAAGAGGCTGAAGGAGCAGTGGCAGCGCCGGTACGGCCTGGTGGAGGCGTAGCCGCGCTGCCCCCAACCGATGGCTCTAACCTGCAGCCGTCATAGCGACGGGCGCCATGAAGGGGCTCTGGAGCTGCTTCTTTGGGCCGCGCTTGCGGGTGGCGAGGACGCGAATGCGATCCAGCATCTCGGCGGGGGTGCATGCGCCCTTGGGCAGGAAGGCATCCGCTGCACCGGCGCGGTCATAGTTGGAGACGACACCCGAGACGAGCAGGGTAGGAATGCCGGGGTGCATCTGTTTGGCGCGACGGGCGAGCTCATTGCCGTCCATGCCGGGCAGCAGGAGGTCGGTGAGCAGAAGATCGACGGATCCGGGTGGCGTGCCTTCCAGGTATTCGAGCGCTGCATGGGAGTTGGTGAGAGCAATTACGCGGTAGCCGCGGGTTTCCAGCATGAACTTGCGAACGGAAAGAATTTGCTCGTTGTCTTCTACACAAAGAATGGTCTTGCGAGGGCGCATTTCCAGGGTCGTCTCTCTGCCGGTCGGCTCCGGCTGGTGGTTTCAGTCGGCTCAAGCGGAGCCTCCCGGGGGAAAGGGCGAGCGAGGTCGTTGGCGTCCGGAAGGACACCTTGACCTGCCCAGTATGTTGTCCATGCGGCGACCCCTTCCGGGGCGCTGGGGGCATGAGTCTGCAGGCGCGCCGGACGCAGCGGAACGGCGCAGGGGAAACCTCCCGGCGTGGTCCCCGAACAGGCGAACGCAACCGGGTGAACACGGCAAATTGCCGCGCAAATCAAGGAGGTTACAGGTTGACCCAAGGCTGAAATCGCAAGCTACGAAAGTTGTAGGTGCGAGGTGCGATTGCCTGAGCATACGGACAGGAACCCCTGCCGACAACCCCGAACAAAGGGCGAAGATTCACTTATCCTTCACGAGGATCGACGGAAAAGAGCGCGAACCATTGCAGTCATTGACGTTTATGGTTCGCGGCTCTGTGAATAACCGGCGTTACGCGGGACGGAGAAAGTGGCCGGTTGCCACGGGAATGGTGCGACCCGCGACGCGGACCTCGCGAATCGCGTTGCCAGTCGCGGTGGCTTGCACAAGGAGGCGGCTTGGGCGCATGATCTCCACGCCCTGGCGGAGGACCACCGGTTCGGCTGAGGGCGCCAGGCCCCCTTTCACCAGCCATGCAATGCAGGGTCCGGCTGCCGAGCCGGTGGCGGGGTCCTCGCCGCTGTGCCACTGCATGCGGGCGCGCCACCCGGTCGAGGCGTTGTGCTCAGCCCCTTCCGGGGCAATGCAGTAGAACCAGCGCAGGGCGCGATCGCGCAGCCAGGGGGTGGCTCTTCCCTGGGGGATGGCTAGGGTTTCGAGCACCGCGACGGAGCGTAGGGCAACAATGCAGAAGGCATTGCCGGTGGAGACACCCTGGGGCTGGTAGCCGGGCAGCAGATCTGCTTCGGCGAGGCCCAGAATGGCTGCCACCTCGGCTGGGGCGAACTGCTCGCCGAAGACCGGGTCGGGCTGATGCATTGAACCGTAGACGCCTCGCGCGGCGCCCGACGGGTCGGCGGGAAAGTGCACGGGCACAGGGCCCGCGTTGAGGCGCAGGATGATGGTCTCCGCGCCACGCACGGAGGCGTGGTGGAGCCGCAGCCAACTTGCCGTGCCAAGCGTAGGGTGGCCGGCAAAGGGCAGCTCTTCCCGGGTGGTGAAGATCCTCACGCGGACGCCTTCGTTGCGGTCCTGCGCGGGGTCCTCGGCGGGCAGGACGAAGGTGGTCTCGGAAAGGTTGGTCTCCCGCGCCAGCGCCTGCATCTGCAAGTCGCTGAGGCCCCGGCCGTCGTGGAAGACGGCGAGGGGATTGCCCTCGAGCGGGCGCTCGGCGAAGACGTCGAGAATCGAGTAGGCGAGATGCGTATCCATGCTGCCAGTCTAGTGATCGGGCCTGGCCAGGATGGAGCGCAGTTTGACATCCCCGCGTGGCTTTCGTACCTTGGGTTCACCGCAGAGGGGACAACCTGCCCCGGCGGTGCAGATTTCTTGGCCATGCCCATCTCCTTCTCCATCCCGACCTGCTGCCGTTGCCGTTGCTGTTGCTGCGACGGGGCAGGGGTGAGCGGATAAGCTGAGGCGAGAGGGGCAAAGCGTCAAAGCAAGTCCAGACCCACCCAGGCCGAGCCGGGTGGGTCTTTCTTTGCGGGAACGCGACGCAACCCACTCCAGCGAATCTAATAGTTTGTAAGCGAGGCCTGAGCCTCCACAAGATACTTCGGCGCCTCTTCTGACGCCACACACGAAAGGGATCTGATGTCTCTCCGCATCAACGATATCGCGCCAGACTTCACCGCCGACACAACCCAGGGCACAATCCATTTTCATGAATGGATTGGGGACGGCTGGGCTGTTTTGTTCTCGCACCCGAAGGATTTCACGCCGGTCTGTACAACGGAACTGGGCGCGATGGCGAGCCTGGAGAGCGAATTTGCCAAGCGTGGCGCCAAGGTGATCGGGCTCTCACTGGATCCGGTCGAAAGCCATCAGAAATGGGCGAAAGACATCGAAGACGTGGGCGGCTCCCCGGTGAAGTACCCGATGATCGGCGACCCGGAGCTGAAGATTGCCAAGCTCTACGACATGCTGGCCGCAGACGCCGGCGACGTGGAAGGCGGTCGTACGGCGGCGCACAATGCTCCCGTGCGGACGGTGTTTGTGATTGGGCCGGACAAGCGGATCAAGCTGCACCTGGCTTATCCCATGACGACGGGGCGGAACTTCGACGAGGTGTTGCGCGTGCTCGACTCGATGCAGTTGACGGCGAAGCACAAGGTCGCCACCCCCGCGAACTGGAAGCAGGGCGAAGACGTCATCATCACCGGTGCGGTCAGCAATGAAGAGGCGGAGAGAATCTTTCCGGGCTACAAGACGGTGAAGCCGTATCTGCGGACGACGGCGCAACCGCAGTAGGCAGACCGTTCAGGCACCGGTGGCGAAGTGGCTAACGCGCTGGTCTGCAAAACCAGTATTCGTGGGTT
>CAZZWG010000088.1:0-4917 GCA_964657685.1 Verrucomicrobia bacterium Tous-C9LFEB
GCAACAGCAGGGTCCCCGTTCGGGAATGGCAAACGAAAAGGTCAGTCCCAGTCGTCGCGGATCTGGGTGGTGTTGGTTAGGACTTCGTCGAAGGTTTCGGTTTTTTTGAGGAGGATGTCGCCGAAGGTTTCGGCCTGGCGGAGGAGGATGGCCTGGAGGCGGACGAGCTCGAGCATGGCGAGGAAGGTGCAGATGAGGGCTCGTTCGGAGCGGGTGGTTTTGAGAAGGCGGCGGAGGCTGATGGGCTTGTCTTCGAGCATGAGGCGGCGTTTGACGAAGTCGATCATCTGGGCAACGGTGACGGCGTCTTCGTCGATGCGGTGGACGGGGCGCTCGCGGAGGCGTTCGAGGATGTCGCGGAAGATGCGGATGAGGTCGGTGGTGTCGGCGGCGATCTCGCGCTCGCCTTCTGTGTTGGTCTCGCCCTGGTCGTTGAGGAACTGTTTGAGGCCGGGGTGGGTCCAGGTGGCGGCTTCGATCTGCTGCTTTTGTTGGAGCATTTGCGCGGCGGCTTTGAAGCGCTCATGTTCGAGAAGGCGTTCTACGAGTTCGCGGCGGGGGTCGTCGACTTCAAGGGAGCCCTGCGGTTCGGTGGGCTCGCGGGGGAGGAGCATGCGGCTTTTTACGTGGATGAGGAGGGAGGCGGTGTAGACGAAGTCGCCGGCGGCATCGACGTCGGTGGCCTGAAGGTGGCGGGTGTACTCGAGGAACTGGGCGGTGATGCGTGCCATGGGGATGTCGTAGATGTCGAGGTTTTGTTTGCGGATGAGGTCGAGCAGGAGGTCGAAGGGGCCGTTATAAACGTGGCCGATGGCGACGGAGAAGGGGGAGTGAGAGGCTTCTTCGGGATCGGTTTTGCGAGAGCGTTTGGGTTCGGGGAGGGGCGCGGGTGTGGGCTGGAGGGCAAAGGGGGTGGCAGGGGCGTCTGCTGAGGGCGTGACGGTCACCGGCGCGGAGGGGGTGGCGACCGTCTCTGCGTTACCGGATTGGGTGACGTTGCCGTCTTTGCGCTCGACTTCCACGTTTGCTTCCCTCGCGATGTACCCCAACAAACCTCAGCGGCTAAGCGGCCTACTTCTTAGAGACTTATGTTCGGGGCTAAAGCCCCACCCTTCCCCTTGTTCCCGAGGTTAGAGGCCCATGGCGGTTTGTACTTCGGCGAGTGTTTCGCGAACGCGTTTGCCTGCCCGCTCGCGGCCGTTGGCAAGGACATCGTTGATGACGCCCGGGCGGCTTTCGAGGTCGTGACGGTGCGCTTGAATCGGGGCGATGGTGTGGACGATGGCGTCGGCGCACCAGCTTTTGCACTCGATGCAGCCGATAGCGGCAGAGGTGCAACCGTCGTAGACCTTCGCGAGGGTTTCCGGGGTGGAGAAGACCTTGTGCAGGTCGCCGACGGGGCACTTGTCGGGGTCGCCCGGGTCGTTGCGGCGGATGCGTGCGGGGTCGGTGACCATGGTCTTCAGCTTTTCGCGAAGATCGGCTTCGGGCTCCGAGAGCATGATGGTGTTTTTGTAGCTCTTGGACATTTTGCGTCCATCGAGGCCGGGGAGTTTGGGACTTGGGGTGAGCAGGGCCTGGGGCTCGGGGAGGATCGCGCGTTTGCTGAAGCCGGTCAGCTTTTTGGTGCCCTGGGCGGCTGCGTAGAGCTGGTGCGTGGTGAAGTGGGTGCGGGTGGAGTCTTTGGGTTCGCCGGCATCTTTACGAGCTTTTTCGAGGATGGCAGGCATCTCCCAGGGTTTGGCTTCGGGGGAGAGGAGGAACTCGCCGGGGTAGAGATCGTTGAAGCGGCGGGCGACCTCGCGGGTGAGTTCGACGTGGGCTACCTGGTCGGCGCCTACGGGGACGAAGTCGGGCTTATAGAGGAGGATGTCGGCGGACTGCAGGAGAGGGTAGCCGAGGAAGCCGTAGGTGTTGAGTTCCTTTTCGGCCATCTGTTCCTGCTGGTCTTTGTAGGTAGGGACGCGCTCGAGCCAGGCGACGGGAGTGAACATGCCGAAGAGGGTGGTGAGGCGGTCGTGTTCGAAGATGTCGGATTGGCGAAAGATGACGCAGCGGCCGGGATCGAGGCCGGCGGAGAGGAAGTCGAGGGCGATCTCGCGGATGTTGTTTTTGAGCTCACCGGTGTCGGCGTAGTCGGTGGTGAGGGCGTGGAGGTCGGCGATGAAGAAGTAGCAGTCGTACTCGTTCTGGAGCTTGACCCAGTTGTGGAGGGCGCCCATGTAGTTGCCGAGGTGGAGGCGTCCGGTGGGGCGCATGCCGCTGAGGACGCGGGGGCGTGGGGTGGATCGTGATGGGGCGGGGCTCATTTTCGTGAACTTTCAGGATACATCTGCTTGGCGGGGCGGAACCCGCGGGCGGCTAGAGCGCGTTCAGGAGGCCGTTGAAGAGGGAGAACAGGGGGCCGAAGACGATCTGAATCACGTAAAAGCCGACGAAGAAGAACGCGATCATGATCCACATGCTGTATTGCTCGTACGCTTTAGCGGCGTTGTAGGGCAGGTAGTAGACAAGAACTTTGCCCCCGTCCACGAATGGAATTGGCAGGAGATTGAAGACGAAAAGCAGCAGGTTCACCAGAATGAAGAGATAGAGGAGGAGGAGAAGCGGAAAAATTCCGGGTGTTTCTGAAGTGTCTACGGGAACGCGCATAGCCAGCAACTCTGTGAGCCCCAGCGACGAAGCGGTGCCGGGCACCAGGTGTTTGAGAATCACAAGCGTGACCAGGGAGAGGATAGCAACGAGCAGCTGTACGGCCGGGCCAGCGAGTGTGGCGAGCACCTCTCCGTTGTTCTGCCTGAAGTTGCGCGAAGTCATAGGGACAGGCTTGCCCCAGCCGAGCACCATGGGTGTTCGGAAGATGTAGAGCAGCGGCCAGATGGCGCAGCCGAAGAGATCGAAATGACGAAGGGGATTGATGGAGATTCGTCCCATCATGCGCCCGGTTGGATCGCCCAATCGGTTGGCCATCCATGCCTGTGCCGCGTCGTGAAGGGAGATGGAAAGCAGCATGACGACAAATTCAAAGACAACCAGCCCCAGGATGAGCGGCGAAAGCGACATGGCTTCAGCTTATCGGAGAAGCCGGAAAGTTTGGTCGATCGGGGAGGCTAGACGTCGCGTTCCGCGGCGGTGATGACGTCTTCGACTTTTTTCTTGTGCTTCTGCGGACCGTGTTCTTCCTTGGTCCGACGGTCGGGGATGGGTGTGCTGGGCGGGGGTGTTCCGAGGCGTTCGCGGGCGTTGGCCTTGACGGCCTTGGTGGCCGAAAAGACTGCGGGCCGTTTTCTTTTCTTTGCCATTGCCCCGTGATTCCTCTTCTCCAGCCTCGCTGCGGGAGGGGGGATCGTCAAGCGAAATCGGCCCTTGGCAGCGGTGGCCGCCGCGTATGCATCTCACAGGGGAGAGTACGCGGGAGGCCCTATGAACGTTGCATCGACTGAATCAGTTCTACGGGCTCTCTACGGCTACTTCTTTCTGGTGTTTATTGTCCGCATTGTCGGACGCCGGCCGGGGAAGCAACTCACGCCATTCGAGTTCATTCTGATCTTCTTCCTTGGCGGCCTGATGTTGACGGCCATTGTTGCTGATGAAGCCTCGGTGACGAATGCGTTCTGCCAGATCATCGCGGTTGCCTTTGCGCACTGGACCTTGGCTTATCTGCGAACGCGGTCGGATACGCTTGCCAAAATCCTGGACGGCACGCCGTTGATTCTGCTTGAAGGCGATACCTGGCGTGCTTACACGATGCGCAAGATGGGTATACAGGATGATGACGTGATGGAGAAGGCACGGGACCAGGGATTGAAGACGTTGGATGAAGTCAAGGCTGCGGTGCTTGAGCGTAATGGCGAGATCAGCATCCTAGCCAAAGAAGAAGATTGACCCTCCGCAGCATGCTAGTCGCTGCAACTTATTAATCCGCTAGCTAAAACGGAGTGCGTGAGCATGGCCACAACTGCTGAATTCAGACCCGTCGGTGACGACGTATCCAAGATCGACGGACGAATCTCCGTGGGCGAGGACCTGGGGTTTCAACGCCGATGGTGGCGCTTTGAAAAGATTGTATGGAGCTTCTTCGTGTTGATCCTTCTTGCGGATCTGTCAGGGATTCTCGGTCGTGGACCTTTGGCGAATGCCAAGATGCAGACGGCTGACGGCTCCCTGCACGTGAAGTACGAGCGCGTTCTGCGGGAGAACACCGCGTCCATCATGACGGTGCTGCCGCAGGCCAGCGTAGTTCGTGACGGCAAGCTGCAGATTTTTGTTTCGGACAGTGTGTTGAAGCAGTTCGGCGCGGAGCGGATCATTCCACAACCTGAGCTTTCTACCGTAGGTGGTGGTGGGGTGACGTACACGTTTCCCGCATCAGGGAACCCGATGACAATCCAGTTCGAGCTCAAGCCATCCTTTATCGGAAAGCATACGTTCCAGGTGGGTATTCCTGGCGGCGAATCGCTGCAGTCTTCCTCGGTAGTACTGCCGTAACAAGGATCTTTGGGGAAAAAAGATGGGGACCATACTGCATGCGGTCGCGGGCTATTTCTTTCTGATGGTTGTTGTTCGCGTTCTGACGCGTCGCCCCGGCGGGCAGATGACCATGAGTGACTTCGTGCTTGTGTTCCTGATGGGCGGCGTCATCATTATGTCCACTGCCGGCAATGATAAGTCGCTCACCAATTGCACGTGCGCTGTGATCACGATCGGCCTTCTTCACCGCACCATCTCGTGGCTGAAGCTTAAGTCACCGCGCTTCGGTGTGCTGGTGGACGGCACGCCCATTGCGTTGATGAAACATGGTGAGATCGACGATGACGTGATGCATGGCATGCAGGTCAGTCATGCGGATCTGGAGGCGGCCGCGCGCCTGAAGGGCATTGCCTCGCTGGATAGCGCGGAGTACGCGATTCTGGAGCG
>CAZZWG010000088.1:5017-12761 GCA_964657685.1 Verrucomicrobia bacterium Tous-C9LFEB
CCATGGTCCAGCTGGCATGCCCGCATCATCACGGCACTGGGGACCTCGTGGCTCCTGGACGGCTTGGAAGTGACGCTGGTGGGCTCCCTTTCCGGCATCCTGGAGAGCAAGGCCGGCCTTGGGCTTACGGACCCGCAGGTTACGGGAGCCGCGTCGACGTACCTGATCGGGGCGGTGCTGGGGGCATTGCTGTTTGGCTATCTAACGGACAGGCTGGGGCGCCGCAAGTTGTTTCTGATAACGCTCGCTACGTATTCTCTGGCTACCGTGGCAAGTGCTTTTTCGTGGGGTTTTGGACCCTTCGCGGTGTTCCGCTTCTTTACGGGAATCGGCATTGGAGGTGAGTATGCGGCGATCAACTCGGCGGTGGATGAACTGATTCCAGGCAAGGTGCGCGGTGTCACGGACATGGTGGTGAACGGCACGTTCTGGGTGGGGGCGACACTTGGGGGACTGGTTGCGATGTTCCTGCTGGCGGGCCATGGGCTTGCACCTGACCGTGGATGGCGCTTCGCCTTCGGCATAGGAGGCATCCTGGGAGTCGGCGTTTTGATTCTGCGGCTGTTCGTTCCGGAGAGCCCGCGCTGGCTGATGCTGCGAGGCCGTGAGGAGGAGGCGGACAAGATTGTCGGGGAGATTGAGAACCGCGCGACCCATGGCAATGTGGGGGGCCTTCCGCCAATGGAAGGCGAGAAGCTCGAGATCACGATTCGTGATCACACGCCGATGAAAGAGATCTTTGCAAACATGGTGGGGGAGAACCGGCAACGATCCTACCTGGGCCTTATGCTGATGGTCGCGCAGGCGTTCTTCTTCAATGCTGTCTTCTTCTCCTATGGGTTGATTGTGAAGAAGTTCTTCCACGTCAGCGATGCGGATCTGCCGAAGCATCTGCTGCCCTTCGCCATCGCGAGCTTCTTTGGTCCGCTCACGCTGGGGCGGCTTTTCGACAAGATCGGGCGAAAGCCCATGATCACGGCGACGTATGGCACAGCGGGGTTGTTGCTGATCGTGGTGCTGGTTCCTTTTGGGATGGGCCACCTGGGCGCGCGCGGCATGGGGATCCTGTTTTCGCTGATCTTCTTTGTAGCGTCCTCGGCCGCGAGTGCGGCCTACCTGACGGTCAGTGAGATTTTCCCGCTGGAGATTCGCGCTTTTGCCATCGCGATCTTTTATGCTGCGGGCACGCTGATCGGCGGTGCGGGCGCGCCACTGTTGTTTGGTTTTCTGATCAACACGGGCAGCCGATGGGCGGTGAGCGGAGGCTACGCGCTGGGTGCAGCGCTTATGCTGGCGGGCGCGTTCACGGAATGGAAGATCGGTGTGGAAGCGGCAGGCAAATCACTGGAGTCCATCAGCAAACCCCTGCAGAGCCGCTAGGCAGTCGCCTTCTTTCGATCGTCGATGAGTTTGCTGTAGAGCGCGATTGTCTGCTGTGCGATGGCGGTCCAGGAGAAGTGGGCTTCGACGCGACTGCGTCCCGCGGCCCCCATGGCCTGTGCGCGTGCGGGGTCGGCGAGGAGTGACTTGAGCTTTCCGGCGAGTTCCATCGCGAACTGTGCCGGGTCTGCCGGGAAGCCGGTGGATGCATCCGGGGCGAAGGGGACCAGATGCCCGGTCTCACCCTCGACTACGACTTCGAGAATGCCGCCGGTTGCAGAGGCGACGACGGGCGCGCCGCAGGCCATGGCTTCCAAATTGATGATGCCGAAGGGTTCATAGACGCTTGGGCAGCAGAAGACGGCGCAATGGGAGTAGAGCTGGATGGCCTCTTCCTTGGTGACCATTTGCTCGATCCAGACGAGGTTGTGCCCGACGCCCAAGGGATCGCCCGTGGCAATCGCATGGCCTTCCGGCTGCACTCCCGGGGGCGTGTGCACCTCAACCGCGGCAGCCTTGCTGAAGGGCGTTTGTTTCCGTACGCTTTCCACCTTTGCGCGCATTTCTGCCGCAATTTCCGGGGTATCCGGTGCTCCCGCACAGAGCACGACCTGCGTCCCCGGCGGCAGATGCTGGATGGCATCCACGAGGTGGGTAACGCCTTTTTGCCGGGTGATTCTGCCTACGAAGAGAACGTACGGCCTGGTTTTGTCCACCCCATACTTGTCCAGTGCGGTGGTATCACTGGTCTTCTGATATTGCTGAAGATCGATGCCGTTATAGATGACGTGGATGCGTTCCGGATCGACGTCGGGATAGGCTTTGAGAATGTCTGCTTTTGTGCCGTTGGAGACGGCCACGATGGCGTCCGCATCGAGGATGGCAGTGCGCTCCATCCAGGAGCTCAGGGCATAGCCTGAGCCGAGCTGCTCCGCCTTCCAGGCCCGCAGCGGTTCCAGTGAATGCGTGGTGAGCACGAAGGGGATGCCGTAGAGCTTTTTGGCAAGAAAGCCTGCCATGGAGACATACCAGGTGTGGGTATGCACGACGTCGAGTTTGTCGAGGTGCAGCTGCTGCAGGAGGTTGAGTGACAGGGCTTCGAGGGCGCCTTTGAACTTCGCGCTGGTTCCGTCGGTGATGGCGCTCCAGGGTTTCTCAAAGGTGACCTCCAGGTTGGGAGTGGGGGGCTCCCCGTGGCCAGGGATTTCCTCATGGGCGGGCACGTCACCCCAGGCGTGGACTTCAACCTCGATCTCGCGCGCGAGTTCACGCGAAAGGTACTCCACGTGGACGCCCGCGCCGCCGTATACATAAGGCGGGTATTCCCGCGTCATCAAGCCAACCCGCATTGAAGTTCTCCCTGGCCCTGCATCGTTTCGGCTGAAAGCGCCGCGCCGCCATTCTATGATGCGCCAAGGGCCCAACGTCCGTGGAGGGTCTGAACTTGCGGCGAAGGATTGCTGTATGTGTGTACCGGGGGGCGTCTGTCCGGTAAACTCGGGCAAACCGCCCTGGGATGAAACGTATTCTGCTCAAGTTCGTGGTGATGGCCAGCCTGCTGGTGTGTCCGATGCTGTCGGCGAAGACGGCGGGCCCCGCGCATGCGAACCAGCCACCTGCGAGCGCGACGCCGGGGGATCCGCAATCCACGTTCTCGCTGGAGACGGAACGCGAGCCGGTCGTTTCGCTGCAGGGGCAATGGCGTTTTCAGCCGGGCGACGATCCGCGCTGGGCCGACCCGCGCCTGGACGATTCGCACTGGGCGCTGGTGGGATCGGGCGCTGACTGGGATGAGATTGGCTACCACCACCTGGACGGCGTGGCCTGGTACCGGTTCCGGGTGACGCTGCCGGCCGGTAGCGACACGTATGCGCTGCGCTTACCTGCGATACGCACGGGGTACCAGGTTTTCGCAGACGGTCACCTGCTGCTTACGGAGGGAAGATTGCCTCCGCATCCCGGGGCGTTTCACACGCGGCCGGTCATCGTGGAGCTGCCTTCGGGTGCTCGCAACACCGATCAAACCATGCTGATTGCGCTTCGGATCTGGCACGATCCGGCCACGAGCCATTATCGCCATGGCGGTCTGCAGGGGCAGGCGGAGGTTGGACGCAGCGACCTGATCCATACGCAGTTCGACACGCAGGAGCAGGCGCGCCAGTGGCAGTACAGCGATGACTTCGATCTGGGCGCGCTCGAGCTGCTGGCCTTTGGTGTTGCGCTGGTGCTTTTTCTGAACAGGCAGACGGAAAGGGAGATGCTGTGGTTTGCGCTGTTGACGCTGGGGCTGGCGGGCACTCACTTCCTCGCGGCCTGGGGACGCTTGCATGCTCACGATGTGATGGGGCTGGAGTTTACAACGGCCTTTGCGCAGACCATGTTTCTGGTGGGTTCGGTCCTCTTCCTGCATAGCCTTTTCCGGGGCAAGCAAACGAACTGGTTTGTGTTTGCACTGACGTGTTCAGGTCTGTACGCACTGACGACGCCGTTCAGCTGGGCGGGTGCGATCACGGTGGCGCAGGAGAATCTTTTTGCGCTGCTGTTTCTGCTGCCGGTGTACGTGTGGATCGTTCTGTTCGTTCGGCATGAGGCCAAGCGTAAGGATCCGGATGCGCGCATTCTGCGATTCCCGGTGGGCTTTCTGTTCTTTGCCTTCGCGTATACGCGCCTGCTATGGGCTTTGCAAACCGCCGGGATGACGTACTTCAGCACCTTTGAGCTGCACTGGAATACGCCGTTCTACCTCACACTGGACGACATTGCCGAGCTTACGTTTCTTCTGGCGATGTTGACGATTCTGTTGAGGCGCTTTACCCGGCGCAGCCGCGAACAGGATCGCGTGGAGTCGGAGTTGGAGGCGGCGCGGTCGGTACAGCAGGTGCTGGTGCCGGAAACGCTACCACGTATTGCCGGGCTGACGATTAATACGGCGTACCATCCTGCGCAGGAGGTTGGCGGAGACTTCTTTCAGATACTTCCGCTGCCCTCGGGCGCGACGCTGATTGTGATTGGGGACGTTGCGGGGAAGGGACTCCCTGCTGCCCTGCAGGTATCGCTGGCCGTGGGTGCGCTGCGGACCCTGGCAGAGGGGACGGAGTCGACAGCCGCGATTTTGGCGGGTCTGAACCGCGCGCTGCAGGGCCGCGGTTCCGGATTTACGACCTGCCTCTCGCTCTCTATCTCGCCGGATTGTGCGGTGCTGACTTTTGCGAATGCGGGACACATTGCGCCGTTTGTGAATGGCTTTGAGTTGCGTACTGAACCGAATTTGCCCCTGGGACTTGTCCCCGAGGTGATGTTCGAGGAAGTGCGATTTGCGCTGAACCCGGGCGATCATCTGACGGTACTCACAGACGGCGTACCGGAGGCGATGAATCATCGCGAGTTGTTTGGATTTGAGCGGACGGGGCAGGTCAGCCGCCAATCGGCCGCGCAGATCGCGGACACGGCGCGTACTTTCGGGCAGACGGATGACATTACGGTGCTGACGATTGACATTGCGGCTGCGGGCGCTGCGGCTGTTGCTGTTCCTTCGTTGCAACCGTCTCTGCAGCCTGTGTGATGGTCGCCGGGCGCGCCGGTCCGTGTTGTTGAATTTATGTTCCAGGGGATGTCTTTGAATCGAGTTCTTCCTTCGCAGATGATGTGCGCGATCGCGTTGTTGTTGACACCTTGTGCCGGAGCGCAGGCACATCAGCCTGGTCAGGCAGAGCGCTCGCAAGCAGAGCCTGCTGCGACCGGCGAAGATCGCAAGCTGCAGGCTGTATACAACGCCGAGTGGGCGTGGCGGCGGCGTATGCGTGGCGAGGAGGATGAGGACTCCGAGACAAGGCCGCACATCCTTGCGAGTTTGCCGCGGGTAGATGCGGCATCACAGGCGGAGCGGCTGCGGTACTGGAGCGGTGTGCTGCAGCAGTTGGCACTGATTGACCCGGCGAAGTTGTCGAAAGCGGAGCGGCTCAACGTTGCTGTGTATCGCGCGCAGATCCAGGTGCTGGTCAATGCACAGCGCTTCCGTGAGTATGAGCGGCCGGTGAATTCGGACAGTGCCTTCTGGTCTTCCCTGACGATGGATGCGGATGACCGGTCTGCCTTTCGCACGGCGGGGGACTATCGCAACGACATTGCGCGTATGCGGGATCTTCCGCGCTATTTCGACGAGCAGATCGCGAACATGCGGGCCGGGGTGGCACGCGGGTTTACGCCGCCGCGCGCTACGCTGGCGGGGCGTGACGCGACGATTACCCCGGTTGCCCATGCCAGCGATCCGGCAGCTACGCCGTTCTACAAGCCATTTACGACCATGCCGGAGAGCATTTCGGCCGACGAGCAGGCAAAGCTGCGCGGCGAGGCTGTGGAGGTGATCAGGACGGAGGTGATTCCGGCGTACCAGCGTTTGCTGCGCTTCTGGAACGAGGAATACCTTCCGCACGCGGTGGTGTCGCTGGCGGCGGAGGATCTGCCGGAGGGCAAGGCTTACTACCAGTCGAAGATCCTGGAGTTTGGGACGGTGGAGCTTACGCCGGAACAGATTCATGCGATGGGGTTGGCGGAGATGGCGAAGATCCATGCGGAGATGCTGGCGACGATGAAGGAAGCTAACTTCGATGGAGATCTGCCTGCTTTTCTTCACTTTCTGCGGAGCGATCCCCAGTTCTATGCCAAGACGCCGGAGGAGTTGTTGATGCGTTCGGCACTGGTTGCGAAGGAGTTCGATGGGGTGGCGTCGCGGTTCTTTGGCTTTGAGCCGCGCAATCGCTTTGGCATCAAGCCTGTTCCGGAGGCGATTGCGCCGTTCTATACATCGGCTCGTGGGAGCGCCGGCACCTATTGGGTGAACACGTATGATCTGCCGTCGCGTGGTTTGTATGCGGTTCCTGCGCTGACGCTGCATGAGTCGGCGCCGGGGCACTCGTGGCAGTTGAGTATTGCCGCGGAGCATAAGGATCTTCCCAAGTTTCGCAATACCTACATCTCCGCCTATGGCGAGGGCTGGGCGCTTTATTGCGAGCGGCTGGGATCGGAGATGGGGATGTACCACACGGCTTATGAGCGCTTTGGCATGTTGAGCTACCAGGCGTGGCGGGCGGCGCGGCTGGTGGTGGATACCGGCATCCACTCGCAGCATTGGACGCGTGAGCAGGGGCAGCAATACCTGCACGAGAACACGGCGCTCTCGGATCACGAGATTGAGACGGAGGTGGACCGTTACATCTCTTGGCCGGGGCAGGCGTTGAGTTATTACCTGGGCGAGATGTCGATCGGGAAGGAGCGTGCGAAAGCGGAGGCTGTGCTTGGGAGCAGGTTTAACCTGCGTGCGTTTCATGATGCGGTGCTGGAGACCGGTGGGGTGCCGTTGCCTGTGTTGGAAGGGCACATGGACGAGTGGATTGCGGGCGGAGGCGTGGGGCCGTACCCGGAGATGGAGAGATAGGGGCTGCGTATGGGGGTTGCTGCACGGTACATCGGGTACAGTAGTCACATCCTCTTCCCACAAGGAGCACCCAGGCCCCATGGCTTTGGACTTTTCTACTTTGCGCATCCTCGGCGCAGGCGCACTTGCCGGTTGTCTCGGCGCATCCTCTGCAGTGGCTCAGCGGCAAGCGCCGTCTGCCGCCCCGGAGAAGACTACAACGACGACCACGACGGAGTCCCCGGCGGAGAAGCGTTTCGCATCGGCTCTGCCGGCGGATGCGACGTCAGAGGCTTCGGTGAGCCTGGCCTCCGGCAAGACGGTGGCATACACCGCGGTGGCGGGCATGCTGGCGGTGGGCGCGACGGATCCGCAGGATGCGATGCTGGGGCTGGACGGCAAGTATCTCCCTGACGCGGGGATGGACCTGCCGGCGAAGCCTGAAGATCAACCGGCGACGTCGCACATGTTCTACACGGCTTACTTCGCAAAGGGTGCCGATGCCGGCACGCGGCCGATCACGTTTTTCTATAACGGCGGACCAGGGTCAGCGACGATGTATTTGCGCATGACTTCGCTGGGGCCTGTGCGTGTGCAGATACCGGACCTCCAGCATCCCGTGGGCGGACCGTACAAGGTCAATCCAAATCCGTGGTCCATCATCGATGCTACGGACATCGTGTTCATTGATGCGCCGGGCACGGGGTACAGCCGGGTGGAGGGCAAGGATGCTTTCAAGAGCTTCTATGGCGTGGATCAGGATGCGGCTGCGTTTGATCGTTTTATCCGCCGGTTTCTGAGTAAGTACAACCGTTGGTCCTCGCCGAAGTACCTGTTTGGGGAGAGCTATGGAACCACGCGCGATGCGGTGCTGGGCGCGAAGCTTGCGCAGCATAGCGTGGACTTGAACGGCATTGTCTTTCTGAGTCAGATTTTGAGCTTCAGCGATTC
>CAZZWG010000089.1:0-1256 GCA_964657685.1 Verrucomicrobia bacterium Tous-C9LFEB
GGGGCGGAAGAAGCTGTGGTTCCCGTGGTGCAGGAAGATCTCATCGTCGGCAAGCGCGAGGTAGACCGTGGTGGCGTACGCGTTCTCCGCCGGGTAGTCGAAGAGCCGGTACAACAAACCGTCAACCTGCAGGAAGAGCGTGTCATCATCGACCGCCGTCCCGCGGACCGCGCCGTCAGCAACACCGACATCGCTGCCGCCGGTCAGGTCATCGAGCTCACCGAAACCGCCGAAGTCCCCGTCATCACCAAAACTGCCCGCGTCGTCGAAGAAGTTCGCGTAGGCCTTGAGCAAACAGACCGTGTCGAGACCGTCCAGGACAGCATTCGCCATACCGAAGTCGACGTCGAACCCGTCCAGGACCGCACCCGCAACTAATCGCGACACCACCCCGCACCACGAGAGATCACTGAAATGCCCGCAGATCACGTCAAAGTATATGAAGACCACAAACGCGCCGGTGTCCCCGTCTGGGCCTGGTTGCTCCCCCTCCTTCTCCTCCTTGCCCTCGGTGCTTGGTATCTTCTTCACCGCAAAGCTGCTGACGCCACAACATCCGCCCCGGTAGCTGCGACCGCCACCGGCGCAACCATGCCGGACCTGGGTGCCGTGCACTTCGCCACAGACCAGGCAACCCTCACCCCTGAAGGCCAGGCCACGCTCACCCGCGCCGCAGACTTCATGAAGGCCAATCCCAATGCCCACCTGCGCGTCGAGGGCTTCACCGATGCCACCGGCAACGATCCCCATAACCAGAACCTCTCCCAACGCCGCGCCGCCACCGTGGAGCAATTTCTCACCGCCCAGGGCATCGACAAATCCCGCCTCACCGGCGAGGGGTTCGGTCCGGAGAAACCGGCCGCCACCAACGCCACCGACAGCGGCAAAGCCGACAATCGCCGCGCAGAACTTTTCGTTCAGCCGTAATACGGGCCGGAACGGGATCCGCGTCCCGCCGGCCCATCTACCTCAACCCACAACGCGCTTCCGGCGCCGCTTCAGGAAAACAGGTCCCCCATGAAAACAGTCGTAGGTCTCTATAACACCGTCGCCCAGGCCAATCAAATCAAGTCAGCCCTCGTAGCCCAGGGCTATGACAGCGCGGACATCAACGTCATCGATCAAACCAACAACAACACCGCGCCCAGCTCCAGCTTCAACACCAGCTCCTCGGCAACAAACGAGGAGTCGGTAGGCGACCGCATCAAGAACTTCTTCGGCTCCCTCACCGGACACGATGAAGAGTCCCACCGCTC
>CAZZWG010000089.1:1356-12735 GCA_964657685.1 Verrucomicrobia bacterium Tous-C9LFEB
GAGGTCGGCAAGCGTCAGGTAGAGCGCGGCGGTGTCCGCGTCTACTCCCGCGTCGTCTCTGAGCCGGTCAGCGAGTCCGTCAACCTCCACGACGAGCGCGTCGTCGTCGATCGCCGCGCCGTAAACCGTCCCGCTACCGACGCCGACTTCAACACCAACCCCGGCGTCATCGAAGTCAACGCCACCGGCGAGGAAGCCGTCATCGGCAAGCGTAGCCGCGTCGTCGAAGAAGTCCTCGTCGGCAAGCAGGCCACCGACCGCACCGAGCAGATCACCGACACCGTACGTCACACCGAGGTCGACGTGGAAAACACCACCACAGGCGTCACTGGAACATCTAGTGACAACCTCCGTGGCACCCGCGACACCGACTTCAACCGCTAACCCGCAGCACAACCTGCACCCGGGCCCGGTGCTTCCTCACCGGGCCCTCTTTCTTGCACAAACACGGAGTACCCCATGCTCTTCGACGGCCCAATTCCCTCCCCATCTCGCCAGCAGCAAGGCGAACCTGCGGTCCCGCAAAACGAACTCGTCAGCAGCGGCGATCTCAACCCCACCCGCCCCCAAACCGTACTTCACCTCGCCTCCGGAGAAACGCTCCTCCTCCCCACGGAGCTTCTTCTCTCCGCCGCGACCCGCCTCCCTTCGGACACGCCCTCCTCTACCGTCCACCCAACCCACAACCCCGCCGCAAACGGCACCCCGACGGAACAGGTCATCCCCCTCTTCGAAGAAAGGGCAGAGGTCTCCAGCAAAGTCATAGAGACCGCCAAAGTCCGTATCCAGCGCTCCACCGAAACCTTCAACCAGACCGTCACGCTACCCCTGACCAGCACCACCTGGGACATCCAACGCATCCCGGTAGGCCAACTCCTCACAGATCGCCCCGAGGTCCGCCACGAAGGCGACACCACCATCTACCCCCTCGTCGAAGAACGCTTCGTCGCCAGGCGCGAATACTTCCTCCTCGAAGAAGTCCACGTCCGCCGCACCACAAAGACAACCGAACAAACCGCCACCCTGGAACTCCACCGCGACATCCTCTCCGTCGATCGCGAGATCCTCAACACCGATCCCAGCTAACTGCCATCCCCGGAGATCGCAGCCTCCAGCTCATCGCGAAGCAGCCAACGACCGGCACCCGCCCCGCCGCACAAAATCCCGTAACTTCGCCGAATCCGGATCCACCACCCGCAGCCGCTCGACCAGCGCCGAAGCCCGCTCCACCTCCCCCGCCCGGCACTCCAATTCGAGCAAATCCACCCCCGCCAGCGTCTGGCTCGGATCCGCCTGCACCAGCCGGTCCAGCAGCCGAACCGCCTCCGCCACATTCCCTGCACCCGCATCCAGCACCGCACGGTTTACCAGCGCCGACGCGCCATACGGGTTGGCTCGCAGAGCCGCCGCATACTCCCGCCGCGCGGCCCCGGAGTCGCCGGCCACCTGCTCAAGAAACCCTAGGTTGACATGAACCTGTTCATCATCCGCCCCTGCCGCCTCAGCCCGCAGCAACAGCCCTAACGCCCGTTCGCCCGCCTTCGTATCGCCCTTCTGCGCCCTCTGCGCATAGGCCAGGCCCATCTCACGATCCCCCGCCGACACACCGCCAACAGGCACCAGCGCCTCCCCCGCCACCCACCCCTTCCCGCCCGCACTCTCCCGCCCCGGTACCCGCTCCACGTCGTGATCGGTTACCTGCTCATGCGAGATGTCCGCAGTCTTTCGAGAAGGCATATGACAAACCGCGCAGTCAGGCTGCTCCGGATGATGCCCCAAAGCAATCGCCGGCGACGTATGGCATCCCAGGCACTTCCCTCGGTAAAACGCCACCCGCTCCGGCGCCGATGGCTCACTATGCGGATCATGGCAGGTCGTACATGTCAACGCATCTCCCGCGCCTCGTTTGCACGCGCTCTTCAACAACGCCTCATACTGGCTGCTCGCCCGCTGCCCCCCACCGGCCTGGCTCGCCCGCACAAAATACACTGCGAAGTCCGACAGCAGGTCCCCAGCCTGGAACTGCGCCAGCGACTTCCCCGGACGGTACACCACCGCATCCCCCTCCAGGTGACACTGCACACACGCGCTGTCCCGCGCCGCCACACTCATCTTCCCCGGGTTCGCGATCGGACCATGCCCCTGCGCCGCCACATGCGCTGTCCCATCCCCATGGCACGCACTACATCCCACCCCGCCCTGGTCGAACGGCCGCCCCGCAAACCGGTTCCGCGCCTCTGCCAGCGGTGCCTCCACCTGCGTTGCGTGGCAATGCAGGCAGTTCGGCTCCACCGGCAGCGCCGGCATGCTCGTCGCGTCATCAAAGGCCGGCGCCATATCCCAACGCCCCCGCCGTCCATACCAGTTGATCGGCAACTCAAACCACTCCCCCGCCGCCTCGTACAGATACGTCCGCCCACGCTTCCCTGAACCCACGTAATACAGCAACTCCCGCTCCCCCTCCAGCCCCGCCGCAGCACTGGTCGAGGGCCGCGTGAAACTCATCCACGCCCGCCCATCCCGTGCAAAGACGCGGTATCGCACCCCCGAGCTCCCATGCGTAAACTCCCCCGGCAACAACCCCGCCATCGCCGCTCCACTCCCCGCACCCATCGCCGTCCGTTTATAGCTCGCCACGATCGCCGCATGACACTGCGCACACATCGCATCCGGATCCACCAGCGGCGCCTGCTCCCTGTCTGGACGCGAACGCACCTCCGCCGACACCACCCGAGGCCGTCCAACCACCATCGCCACGGCAGAAAAGACGAGACATCCACTCACCCCCAGCAAAACTGCTAATCCCGCCCAGGGATGCGCGGCTTTGCTCGACGTACTCCCGCCCTGACCGCTTTCCAACCTCTGCTTTACAGCAAAACAAAGCAGCCCGGAGCGCAACCCCAGCACAACTTGCACCCAGCCATAGCGAGCCCGCAAAGCCCGACACACACCCGTCAGTCGCCCTGCCGGCCTCAAACCCATCACTCTACCTCGGCGCCGGCAATACAGGCTCATCGGCCGCCTGCGTCTTCTCCGTCAGCGCCAGCTCCCGTCGCGCATCCTCCGCCCGCCCCATCGCCCGGTATGCCTGCGACAACAAATTATGCGTCCGGTAATTCGCCGGATCCATCACCTCCGCTCGTTGCAGAAAGGTAGCAGCCCCCACCGCCTGCCCCTCCTTCAACAACACCTTCCCTAGCAAAATCAACGGCCCGGTAGCATTCGCCTCCAGTAAAATCGCCTGCTGCAACACCCTCTCCGCCTCCGGGTATCGCCCCGCCCGCGAATACGCATCCCCCAGGCTCTCGTACACCACGCCCTGCAGCGGATTCGTCGCCTTCTCCGCCTCAAACTCCCGTATCGCATCGTCACTATGCCCACCCGCCAGCGCAATCTCCCCTAGCAACTCATGCGCCAGCGGCAGCTTCGGCTCGAGCGTCAGCGCCTTCTCCGCAAATTGCTTCGCTACCGGCACATACTCCCGCCGAAACAACATGCGCGCCCCTACCAGGTACCCATCCGCCGACTCCGCCCCAAACCCAAACTGCGCCGCAAACGCCCGCCGCGCATCGTCATACCGCCGCGTATCCATGTAGCACAATGCCAGCACATACGTCGGATCCGCTTTGCTCTGCGCGCCCGCTAAATGGTTCGCCTCCAGCAGCGGGATCGCATCTGCTGGCCGCCCCATCTTCACCAGCGTCAATCCCCGCATCTGCGCCGCCGCCCCGTCCTTCGGATCCGCCACCAGCGCCCGCGCAAACGCCGCATCCGCCTCCTTCAAGTGCCCCAGATCGAAATAGGCATCCCCCTCCAGCCGGTCCAGCCCCACTACCTTCGTCCCCGAAGCCCGTAAACCCTTGATCCCCTCCAGCGCCGCCGCATCCCGCCCCGTCGCAATCATCTTCGCCAGCCCCACCCCCGGATCCGCCGGCGAACCCTCAACCGTCTGCGCACACGCAACCACAAACCCAAAACTCGCAGCAGCCGCAACCGGCGCCATCCACCTCAACCCGAACAAACCCATAAACCCTTGCCGCAAGCAGTCTAAAGAAAAAGAAGGAGAAGGGCCAAAGCCCTTCTCCCGAGGAGATTCGTTACGCCACTCAGAACGCCAAATGCACGGTGAACTGAAGCTGACGTGGATTCGTGGAACCACCTGTGCTCGTCGGATACGGCCCACCAGTGATCTGCCCCGCACCGGAGCTGTCGATCGATCCGTTGGGCGTCCCGTAGTTGATGTGGTTGAACGCGTTGAAGGCGTCCATACGGAATTGAGCCGTGAAGCGCTCGCCGAAAGCTACATTCTTCTCCAGTGACGCATCTCCGTTGAAGAGGTTCGGTCCAAAGAAGCTGTTCCGCCGAATGGTTCCGATCTGATCAAGCCCAGGGCAGGTGAAGCTGGTTCCGGCTGTGCAAACGTTCGCAATTTGAGCAAACTGCGTTACGCCGTTGCCCACGCCGGGAATGCCTTGCAGGTTCAGGTTCAGACTGCTCGAACTGCCACTAAGCTGGCACGGCGCACTGCCCGGAATGGTCGCCGAACAGCCGGAGTAGCTCAGGCTGAACGGCAAGCCACTCTGCCACACAATGGTCGGAGTGATCTGCCATCCGCCGATAATGCCGTTCACAACGCCATTCACATCGTGAGCGAACATCTGTCCCTTGCCGAAAGGCAAACGCCAGAGTCCATACGCCGTGAAAGCGCTGCGACGAACCGCAGAGTCGTTGCCAATTACCGCCTGCTTGTTCCAGGTGGAAAAGTTGCTTGCATTATCGATTCCATGCGCGTACGCATAGTTCAGGTTGATGTTGAAACCCTGCGTCATAGCCTTGGTTACCTTGGCCTGGATCGCGTTGTAATGCGTGTCCTGATCATCCCCGTAGTAGCTGATGCCTTGTGTCCAGTTGCACGGGCCTGTGCCACAGGCAGGAAGGTTTCCGTTCGTGTACCGCTGCAGAAGCGTCCCGTTATTGGTCGCGCCGGCGTAAGTTCCACTTTGAGGTACACCGTTCGTACAGATCAAAATCGTACCGCACGTCTTATAGGCAGCATTCGCCGCCGTCGTGTTGTCGTAATGCAGCGCTTGATTGTTTTGCGTGAAGCTCGCTGGCAGGAAGATCGCCGACTCGTTCGGATACGTGTTGTTGCCGTCGCCGTCACTCAGGGTATGCGTGCCTTTATTACCAACGTAAGAAACTTCCACAGACAACGTTGCACTCAAGGAACGCTGGACCGCTATGTTCCAGGCATCCAGCGTCGGCAGCCGTTCCGTGAAAGGACGTGCTTTCACGTTCACGCCGTTTCCGATCGTCGTACCTGCGCCCGGGATGGTCGCAGTGATTGGAATTTGGCCGTTCGCGTTAATCGTCGGCGAGGTAAATGTATATAGAGCATTTGTCGCAACGCTCTGCGTCGAGGTGGTGCTGTACCCTGTCGCGGCGGCAGAAGGATTCGAAAGATTGAATGCGTAACTCGTTGGGCCACCCGTGTTGCTCACCGATTGGTTTGCCAGAACCGGTATGTTCTGTGTCACCACGTGACCAAATGTGGATCCGAATACACCTAGATCAAAGCTTCGTCCGTAACCGCCGCGAATTACCGTCTTCTCGTTTGCTTGGTACGCCAGGCCAACGCGCGGGTTGAGGGGGAACTTCGGCGCGGATACACCCATGTTCAGCGGAATCCCGCCCTGACCCGCGACGTTGATGTAGCCCGTGGCAAGGTTGAGCAAGGCGCCTTGTCCCGTGCCGTTGACCCGCTCCGGAGCATAGTATTCATACCGGAGCCCCAGGTTGGCCGTCAGCTTCGGGGTCACGCGCCAGGTGTCCTGCGCATAACCGAAGTCGCGCGCCTGGAACTCCTTCGCATTGATCTCCGTTGCCGATGCACTCGTGTAGCGGTTGAACGCCGTCACATCGCCTAAGATGAATGTCGCAAAACCAAGACCGGAGGGATTGGATCCATCGCTGGTCGGCCCGTTCCCGAAGTTATTCACACCGGTACGATCATTGTCCGAAGGAACCCGGAGATTCCGGGCGTAGCGGATGTCCGCTCCGAACTTCACTTCATGGTTGCCGATTGTCTTGGTCCAGTTGTTCACCAGTTGGAACTGATCTTCCTTCTCCTTCAGTGGGCAGTTGCAGTGGTTCATGTTCAAGCCACTGCCGAACTGCGGACCGCTGTTCTGGGGAGAAGCCGGTCCGCCCGTCGCCGTATTGGTATTCGTGTCGGCAATGGTGATGTCCGGTGTGCCGAAATCGATTGGCACAGGCAACGACGAGGTTCCAACGTTCTCGCCAAGGAACGGCAGGTTCGTGTTCCCTGGGTCGTTCTTCTGCGTGGCGATGTTGTAGCGGAAGTAGCCGAGCCGGATGTCCGTCACCAGCTTGGAATTGACCGCAATGTCAACACCCGCCGCAGCGCTGTCATTCGCACCCTGCGAAATCCCGCCAAAGCCCGCAATGCCAAGGCCCGGACCACCGGCAGGACCAAAGAGGCTGGCGCCGCTCAAGATGTCCGTGAACCGGCTGAATCGGCCGAAAGCGTGAATGCGTTCGCTCAACGTGACGTCGCCGCGGACATCCCATTGGTTGCTGTTCAACACACCGGTACCGTTACCCTGATAGTTGTTTCGCAGGCCGCCGTCGGTAGTGAAATTGTTAGGGGTCTTGCCGCTCGCCAGCAACAGCTTGAAAAGATTCGCCGCTTGCGGTGAAACACGGCTCAGCGGGATGATGTTGTTCGTGAAGGGCACCGGCGTCCCAGTGGAGTTATCGAAAATCTGGTGATCACTGATCTTCAGGTAATCGCTGAAGTCGCAACCCGGCTGCCCATTCGAAGCCGCCGTCGTGCCAGTGCAACTGTTCAACGCAAGCAAGGACGGCACTGTGCCGATACCCGGCGATCCTACCTTCTGCCGCACGCCCTGATAATCACCGAAGGCGAACGCGTGATCTTTCCAGATAGGGCCGCCAAGCGATCCGCCAAACTGATTCTTCAACCCCGAGGGGTAACCCTGCGCCTTGGACACCGTAAATGGATCACGCGCCAAATTGGCATTGCTCTCACGGTTATCAAACGCCGTCCCATGGAACTGGTTCGTTCCCGACTTCGTCTGCACCGTCTGCACCGACGCCACGGCCTTGCCAAACTCCGCGTCGAAGTTCTGCGTTGCAATCTTCGCCTCGGACATCGACTCGTAGTTCGGGTTGATCACGATAATGCCCAGAATCGCGTCCTGGTTATCCGTGCCGTCCAGCGTGTAATTCACGCCGCCAAACGCCTGCCCGTCAATCTGGATCTGCTTCGAACCCTGCGGATTCTCAGAAGCCGCATGCGCCCACCCAAGCTGCACCGCCCCCGGCAGCAGCAGCTGCAAGTTCGTAAAATTGTGATCCGGAATCGGAAGATTCTCAATATCCTGCGCCGTATAGGTCGTCGACACGTCCGCACGATCAGTCTTCAGCTGCGGAACCTGATCCGCATTCACCTCGACCGTCTCCCCCGTGCTACCGACCTGCAGTGCCGCCACAACCTTCTGCGACTGGTCGGCAAAAACCGCAATGTCCTTCTGCTCATAACTCTTGAAGCCGTTGATCTCCACCTTCACGGTGTACGTGTCAGGGATCAAATGCTCGGCGGTGAACTCACCGCTGTCATTGCTGGTCACCGTGATGCTGGTCCCCTTCGCAGGATCGCTGACCGTCACCTTCGCCTTCGGAACGGCCGCGCCGCTCGTGTCCGTTACCGTACCGAAGATCGACCCGAACACTGCCTGCCCCACCGCCCGCGGGCTCATTGGGAGCAGGGCCGCTCCCAGCAGCAAGGCACATCTGCCTATACCGATCGCTACATGTTTCTTCATACTGCCTCCAAAAAGGCACCCGGAACTGCGCACACAGTCACCCCGGAGCCTGAGTACTTCGTGAGCCTGAAAACCTGATTTGTGGAACGGCGAGAACCTTAGCTCTCGAAACAGCGAGTGTCAAGCGATAAAAGTTGCAGAACCTCGCAGGCTGTCTCAGCCTCTGTCCCTACATGGAGCACCAACCTGTGCTGACAGCCAGCTACACCTGTAGACATCTCTTCAGGCCAAAGGTGCTCCCACCCATTCATCTCGGGTGTGCGCTCCTGTGGCAAAGGCAAGCTCCGCGACCCCACGTCACGCGCAAACAACCTCGACCCTCTTCTTTCTTTCGACACCCCTGACTTTCATCCACTCATCCCAACCGCATGCATCCGGCCCAGACCGCCCCGAAGCTCTCCCCGTCCTTCGGTCAATACCAACAATTCCTCCCTCGTCTGCGGACGGATCGAACCACGACTAAACCCGGCTCCGCAGAGCGCGAATCCACACATCCTCTTACACTCGAAAAACCTCCGCTTTATTTGCCCTTCGGGTCAAATGCTTCTTTCGCCACGCCCCATCCACAGCAACATCATCTCCGCCCTGCGGCTTCCTCGCCTATCCACCCGCCTGCCGCCAACGAATGCCGTCCTCCCCGCTGCAAAATCCACTCCGCGGTAACCACCTGGATGCTGCTTTTTGGGACACATCTTTTTTGCTTCTCCTGAAACTGCATCGCCGATTACCGCTCACGTGCCTCTCCGATGCAGAACCAGCCAGAATGTCCACGTAGTCTCCCGACAGCCCACACCGTGCGCCCGAAGACCCTCCCTCATCCCTCCCCAGACACCGCAGTCGCCATCCGCCAACCACGGGCGATACAGTCATACGCATGCGGCGACATACCCACGCTTCGGCCCTCGCCCTCACCGGGCTGCTCGCAACAAGCCCAGCCCTCTCCCAAGGCACCCCCGGCCCCAGTCACCCCGCCCACACCGCCGAGGCCACCCAACTCTTCCGGGCCGGCTCCCAGGCCTTCGCCGCCGGCAACCTCCCCACCGCCCACACCGACTTCGCCAGACTCGTAAAACTCGCCCCGCAGATCTCAGCCGCCCACGCCGCCTTCGGCGCGGTCCTCCTCGCCGAGAACATCCTCGCCCAGGCCCTCACCGAACTCACCATCGCCCACAAACTCGACCCCAACGACCAAACCTCCACCCTCAACCTCGCCCTCACCCAAGCCCGCCTTCTCCACCACGCGGACGCCATCGCCCTCTTCCGCACCCTCTCCCCGCAAACCCTCGATCACCTTCAACCCGAAGAGACCCTCGCCTACGCCCGCACCCTCGCCGCCACCGATGACCTTCCCGCCGCGCAAACTCTCCTGCGCCGCGCCCTCACGCAGCAACCCCAACCCTCCGCCCCCCTCCTCGACGCTCTCGGCGCCCTCGAAGCCCAGCAACACCAATACGAAGCGGCGCAGACAGACCTGACCAACGCCCTCCAGGCCAACGCCAACTATGCCCCTGCCCACGCCCACCTCGGCTCCCTTTTTCTCCTCACCGATCACGCCCCCCAGGCCCTCGCCGAACTCCAGCGCGCCCAGTCTCTCGGCGACACCACGCCCGTCACCCAGGTCGAATTAGGCCGCGCCCTCAGCGCCAACGGGCACGACGCCGAAGCCGTCACTACCCTCCAACAAGCCCTCAAATCCCAACCCAACTCCCTCGACGCCCAGTACGCCCTCGCTCTCGCCCTCCAGTCCGCCGGCCAATCCGAAGCAGCCCTCCCTTTCTTCGCCAGACTCAGCGCTGCCCGCCCCACAGATGCCGCCACCCTCATTAACTACGGCCTCGCCCTCGTCCAGACCGGCGACGCCAAATCCGCCCTCCTCCAATACACCCGCGCCAACGCCCTCGATCCTCAAAACAGCACCCTCCACCAAGACATGGGCGTCGCCTACCTCCAGACCAACGACATCGACCACGCCGTCGAACACTTCCAGACCGGCCTCCATCTCGACCCCGACAACCCCCAGCTCCACTACGACCTCGGCCTCGCCTTCAAACTCAAAGACGACCTCGCCCAGGCCATCCCCGAACTCGAACGCGCCGAAGCCCTCGACCCCAAACTTCCCGATCCGCCGTACACCCTCGCCATCATCCGTATGCAGCAGGGCAACACCGCCGAAGCCGTCCACCAGCTCCAGCAAGCCGTGGCCCTCCGCCCCGCCAACGCCGACGCCTGGGCACTCCTCGGCGCCGAGCAAAAGGACGCCGGCAATCTCGACGCCGCTGCCGACGCTCTCCACCACGCCATCGCCCTCGCCCCCGACCAACCCAGCCCTCACGTCACCCTCGCCGCTATCCTCACCACCCAGGGCAACCGCGACGCCGCAGCCGCTGAGCGCAAAACAGCCGCCGACCTCAGCCGCAAAGCCATGAGCCATCAGCGCGCCGGCTTCGCCCTTCAGTCCGGCCGCGCCCTCCTCGTGAAGGGCGACCTCCCCGGCGCCGTCCTCCAACTCAACGACGCCCTCACCGCCGAACCCAACCTGAAAGAGGCCCATCTCCTCCTCGCCCAGGCCCTGCAAAAACAAGGCCGCACAACAGAAGCTCTAGCCGAACGCCAGAAAGCCGAACATCTCCCCAACACCCCGCCCAGACCCTGAGTCATGGAAACCAGACACACGTTATAGCCTCGCAGGCTAAGGCGGCTAAAGCGGTCTTATCCTCGTCAGGGCCCAGCATCAGCCGGGCCGTTAGTGCTCTCGTTGCTCTACGGCTTTAGCCGCGGGGTAAGGACTTCAGACCGAACCACCCGTCCCTCAGCAAACTCTCGGCGAGCAACTAACCCCCGAACCAGGCTTGAGCCCTCGCTCAATCACCTCGTCCAACAAGCAAAACCCGTAACCACACCCCTACCGCCCACCTTCACGCAACGTCGTAACCGCATCAACCCCGGGCGCCGCAAACGTCTTCGTCGTCCCATCCGGCCACCGAACCTCCACCGCTGTCAATCGAACCTGCGCGCCCAGACCAAAATGCACCCGCAGATCCGAGGAACTCGAATAACTCGACCCCGATCGCACCTCATCCACCCAAACCCGCGACTTACCCCCCTGCGTCCCATGCAGCGTCACCCGCGCTCCTAAAGCATCCCGTCCATGCGATTCCAGCAGCCGCAACCCTATCCAATGATTCCCATTCTTTGCCTCGTTCACCAGCAGCATCGGCCGGTCAGACAAGTTATTTACCACCACCTCGAGCCGCCCATCATTCCATAAGTCGGCAATCGCCAGACCCCGGCTGGACAACGGCTCCAGAAGCCCAGGTCCTGACGCCTTCGAGATATCCCGAAACTTGCCATTGGCCTCGTTGTGATACAAAAGCCGCGCCTGCTTGAACGTCGATCCAAGATGCGCCTCATCCACCTCCGGATAGACATGCCCATTCGCTACAACCAGGTCCGGATAGCCGTCATTCTCAACATCCGCAAACATAGCCCCCCACCCCAGGTAATCCGTATT